>NZ_JBEZKE010000002.1:0-64496 GCF_040651555.1 Streptomyces sp. NPDC048424
AGCGGACCGGCGCCCGCACCGGCGGTCCGTCCCGCCCGATGACCGCGGTCCGTACGTACGGGTGGGTGGGACTGCGCACCGGTGGGCGCGGAAGGGGCCGGCCCCGCCCTGGTGGGCGTGGGCGCGCCGGGCTCCATCCCGGCGGGCGGGCCGGACTCCGTACGTACGGGCGGGTGGGACTGCGCACCGGTGGGCGCAGAAGGGGCCGGCCCCGCCCTGGTGGGCGTGGGCGCGCCGGGCTCCATCCCGGCGGGCGGGCCGGACTCCGTACGTACGGGTGGGTGGGACTGCGCACCGGTGGGCGCAGAAGGGGCCGGCTCCGCCCTGGTGGGCGTGGGCGCGCCGGGCTCCATCCCGGCGGGCGGGCCGGACTCCGTACGTACGGGCGGGCGGGACTGCGCACCGGTGGGCGCAGAAGGGGCCGGCTCCGCCCTGGTGGGCGTGGGCGCGCCGGACTCCGCGCCGGCTGGCGGGCGGGACTCCGTACCGGCGGGCGCGCCGGACTCCGCACCGGTGGGCGGGTGCGACTCGGCGCCGGTGGGCGCGGGTTCCGGGCCTGCGGGTGGGTGTGGCTCCGCGTCGGGCGGTGGACCGGACTCTGTGCCCGCCGGTGCCGGGCGTCGGGGTGGGGTGGGGTCCGACCAGCCGAGGTAGGCGCCGCAGTTGCCGCAGAAGTCGTCCGTCGCGCCGTTGGACGCTCCGCACACGGGACACGCACGCATCGTCGTCACCTTCCTTCACCCGCGGGCGGCCCCGGCAGGACCTCGACGCGGCAGACCGTGTGGACGGGGCACAGGGTGCGGACGAGGGCGCGGACCCGGTCCGCGTCGACCTCGTACGCCGCTCCCTCGCGCTGCGGCCACACCCGGATCAGGACCTCGTCGGCCGGCGGCGGGGGCAGGTCCGCGCCCGCCGTACGGGACCAGGTGGCCCCGCCGTCCCCGCTGACCTCGGCGGACACGCCCAGGACCAGCCGCAGGGCCTCGGTCAGGCCGCGCTTGGTGCCGCGCCAGCGGTGCAGTTCCACCGCGCGCGCCACCGCCTCGCGCCGCAGCGCGGTCGGCCACCGGGGGTCGTCGATGCCGCCCACCCAGGAGGCCAGCCAGGGCAGGAAGTCGGCCGGGGCGAGCCGGGGGTCGAAGTAGGAGGGCAGGTTGTCGAGGGTGGTGAACACCGGGGCCAGGACCGTGTCCAGGCCCGCCGTGAACCGCTGGGCGAAGTCGTCGTCGGCGTACAGCGCGGGCAGCTGTTCGCCGATCGGGTGCGGGCTGGGCAGCCCGGGGACGGCGGCCCGGCTCATCCGCGCACCCCCGGCTCCGGCTCGGTCACGACGACCTGGTGCTGGTAGGAGAAGACGAGCGCGCCCGCGCCGATGTCGAGCCGGTCGACGGGGGCGCCGCGCCGCCCGGTGATCGGGTCGGCGGCGAACATGCGGATGTCCTCCACCAGGACGTCCCCGATGGCGCGTTGCACCACGCCGAACACCTCGCCGTACTGCACGGGCCGCCCGAACGGCCAGCCGGCGCCGTCGGGTCCGCCGTGCAGCGGGTTGAGGTGGCGGAACAGCGCGGCGAGCGCCGCCTCGCGCACGCGGTCGGCGTCCGCGGCGGGCGCCGACAGCCGGGCGACGACGGTGACGCCCTGGTAGACGGGCGGTTCGACGACGAGGCGCGTGCCGATCAGGCGCCGTTCGTCGAGGGTGGTGGTGATCGCGGTGAGCACCTGGTCGGAGGGGATCAGCTGCTCGAAGCGGAGCCGGTCGTCGCCCTCGTCGGCCACCGCGTCCGGCACCACCAGGACGCGCACCGCGCCCGCGCCGGCGGAGCCGTCCGCGGCGGGCAGGCAGCGGACCCGGCGTACCGAGGGCGCCGCCTGGCGGGCGATGATCTCGTAGTCCTCGGCGGTCACCGCGCGCTCCTGCATGCGCAGGGTCTCCGGTGCCCGCAGCTTGGCGTTGTCGATGGTCTCCCCGGCGACGCCGCCGCGCGCGGCCTCCCGGTTGGTGACGCGGGCGACGTAGGGGACGGAGCTGCGCAGTACGGAGATCGCGCCGCGGGAGACGTTGCCCGCGGGGCCGCCGCCGGTGCGGTAGTGGGCCACGCGGACCTGGGAGCCCTTGGGCGGTACGGCGCCGCAGGCGCGCAGGGTGCCGTCGGCCTCGCGGAGCACCGGCGGGAAGCCGAACTCGCCGGTGGTGGCGTTCACGCGGACGTGCCGGTCGTCGGGGGCGGAGCGGCCGAAGTGGTCCACCACCTCCCAGCGCTGCCATCCCTCGGGCGAGGACACCTCCACCACCGGGGGTTCCCCGTCGAGGAGTACGGGCGGGCGGCCGAGCCGGAAGGTCTGCCCCGCCACCCCCTCCGAGGCGCCGAGCGGTACGTCGGTCACGCGCTCGGCGTGTTCCACGGTCATCGTGCCGCCGACGGTGAAGACGGCGGCCTCGCGCACGGTCGGGGACTCCGAGTAGAACGGCTGGCCGGGCTCGGGCTCGGTGACCCGGCAGCGCAGCCAGCCCGCGCGGGTGCCGCTGATCAGCGACGCGGTGTGTCCGGCCGGTACGTACACGATGATCTCGCCGGGCCGGTTGAGGCCGCCGGTGCTGTCGGAGTCGGTCTCGCAGTGCTGCCAGCGGCCGCCGTCCCACGCCTCCCACACCAGCGGGGGCTGGCGGGGGTCGACGCCGACGCCTTCGACGCGGCTGTCGAGGCGGACCGCGACCACGCAGCGCGGTACCGCCGTCGGCAGGCCGAACAGCAGGGCGTCGCCGGGTTCGGGCGTCGCCTGGAAGCACGGTATGTCGCGGCCCTCGGCGAGGGCGCCGGTGCGGTCGGTCTGGTCGCCGGTGCGCGGTGCGGTGACCAGGCGGGTCAACTCGCTGGGCACGATGCGCAGATCGTCGGTGGTCGCGAAGACCACGGCTTCCTCGGTCTCGCCGGCGGCGGTCGTCACCTCGGTGCCCGCGGGCAGCGTGAGCGTCTCGGGCTGTGGGGCGGACAGCCAGAAGTCGACGTCTGCGACGGCGGCCGAGGGCGGGTACAGCTGGATGTCCAACAGGTCCAGGAACGCCAGGTAGTTCTTGTCCGGGACCCGGTTCAGCCGGTACAGCAGCTGGTCCACGAGGTAGGCGAACGTCTCGATCAGGGTGACGCCCGGGTCGGAGACGTTGTGGTCGGTCCATTCCGGGGCGCGCTGCTGCACGTAGCGCTTCGCCTCGTCGACGAGTTGCTGGAACCGGCGGTCGTCCAGGTTGGGGGAGGGCAGGGCCATCAGTCCGCGACCATTTCCTCGGCCCCCTCCTCGGAGGGGATCGTGTAGAAGGGGAAGACCAGGTTGCGCCGGTCGTTGGTGGTGCGCACCGTGTAGTGCACATCGATGTAGAGGGTGCCCGCGTCGACGGCGTCGAAGGCCACGACGACCTCGTCGACCGCGATCCGGGGCTCCCAGCGCTCCAGGGCCTCGCGCACCTGCTGGGCGACCCGCCCGGCGGTGTCGCCGTCGCCGGGGGCGAAGACGTACTCGTGGATGCCGCAGCCGAATTCGGGGCGCATGGGCCGTTCGCCGGGGGCGGTGCCGAGGACCAGCCGGATGGCTTCTTCGAGCTCCCGTTCCCGTTCGACCATGGCGATCCCGCCGGTGGGTCCGACCCGCAGGGGGAACGCCCAGCCGCGTCCGATGAACCGTTCGCTCATCACACACCGCCGATCAGGACGGTGGGGGCGCCGGTGAGGATCATCGCGCCGCACGTGGTCTGGTCGCGGGCCCGGGCGGCGGGCAGCCCGCCGATGAGCACCGTGCCCGCGGCGAGCGCGGCCGGGTTCGGCATGATGACGTTGCCCGGGCCCAGCGCGGCGTGCGGCGGGACCACGCAGACGTGCAGGCTGCCGACGACGGCGGCGGGTTGGCCGCCGATCAGCACCGTCGCCACCGACGCGGCGGCGCCGGGTGGTGGCGTGGCGATCCGGCCACCGTGGTTGGTGGGGTCGCCGGTACGGGCTGCGGCTGGCATCGGTTCCTCCTCGGGAAGCGGTCGTGGTCCACGTGGCCGTGGTTCAAGCGGCTGTCGATGTACGTCAGTTGAGGCGGATGAGCCGGGCCTTGAGGGTGGCGAGCAGGCCGCCGTTGACGGTGACGTCCGCGGTTCCGTTCACCTTCACCGAGCGGCCGCCGATGCTGACCCCGGCGGTGCCGTCGATGTCCACCTGGCGGCCGGACACCTTCACCGTGCCCCGCCGGGCGTCCAGCGTGATGCCGGTCTTGTCCAGCAGGACCGAGGTCAGCGGGCGCCCCCGCCCCGCGTACACGGTGAGCTCGATGCGGTCCCGGCGGTCGTCCATGCGTACTTCGAGCCGTTCGTCCCCGGTCACCAGCCGCAGCCCGGAGGGGCCGGGCGCCGCCGCGTCGAGCAGCTCCACCCGGTGGCCCGAGCGCGACACGACCGACCGGCGGTTGACCTTCCCGCTGGTCTTGTCGATCAGCGGCACGTCGTGCGGGGAGGGCTGGTCCACACCGTTGTAGAGCCCGCCGATGACGTACGGGCTGTCGAGCAGACCCTGCTCGAAGCCGACGAGCACCTCGTCGTTGACCTCGGGGCTCACCACGCCGCCGCCGCCCTTGCCGCCCCACTGGACGGTGCGCACCCAGTCGGTGACGTACGTGTCGTCGAGCCAGGGGAACTTCAGCCGCACCGCCCCGCGCTGGGAGCCGTTCGGTTCGCGCACGTCGGTGACCACGCCGATCGCGAGACCCGGGATGCGCGGGCCGCGCCCCGGCGCGTTGGCGCCGGTCACCAGGCCGGCCAGGGAACGGTCGGGGCTGGAGCTGACCCACACGGTGGTGCGGTAGCCGCCGTGCGGCTCCAGGACGTGCTGTACGGCCGTCGCCGTGTAGCGGCCGGAGAACGCCTGCCCCACGTTGCCGAGCGCGATGGCCTTGCCGGCGCGCAGCAGCGGGTTCCCCTCGGCGACGGCCTCCAGCTCGCCGAAGCCGGAGCTGACCTCGTCCGCCGCCGCCTTCGCGACCGCGGTGGTCTCGGCCTGCGTACGGTACGGAGTGTCGGTGACGGCCACGGTCGACTTGCCGAAGCGGGCGGCGAGCTGGGGGCTGAGGCCCGGCACCACCGTGTCGCTGACCACGGACGGCTGCTCGGCGACCAGCGGCCGCTTGGTGGTCACGTCCCAGCCGCGCACCTGCACCTTGGAGGCGCCGTCGGCGGCCGACAGCGCGGCCCGCAGGGCGAGGAGGTTCCTCCCGTACTCCAGGACCATCGGATTGCGCACGGCCGACGTCGACGGGGCGGGCGCCCCGGACGCCTTCACGGGCCGGGTGAACTGGAGCAGCCCCTTGTCGTCGACGCGCACCTGCGCGCCGCTCTCGCCCGCGAGGAACTGGAGGAAGTCCCAGTCGGAGACGTTCGCCTGGGACAGCTGCTTGTACGTCACCGGCGCCGCCTCCACCTTCCCCACGGCGAGGCCCGCTCCGGCGGCCACCTTGCGGACGATGGCGGCGGCCGTCATGTTCCGGTACGCCACGACCTTGCGGCCGCGCTGGAGCCGGTGCGCCTTGGAGTAGGCGCGCACGACGGTGAACGAGCCGGTGCGGTCCCGGTCGATCTCCAGGGCCGTGACCTCGCCGTTGAACAGCCGTTCCCGCGCCTGCCCCTTCACGGTCATCACCGACACCCGCAGCGGGGAGCCGATGGTGATGCCGGTGGCGCGCAGGAACTCGTGGTCGGGGTCGCGGTAGGTGAGCACCGCGGTGTCCGGCAGGCCCACGTTCTCGTCGACCACGCAGTTCACCAGCTGAGCCGCCCAGATCTGCGGCAGTTCGCCGGGCGCTTCCACGATCGGGTCGGCCGCGAACGACCGGCCTCCGGATTCTGATCCGCTCACCGCTGCTCCTCCTCGCCGTGCTGGTCCTGCAGGGCCGGCACCACGAGTTCGGTGCCGGGGACGAGCGCGATCGGGTCGTCGATCCGGTTGGCCTCCGCGATGGCCCGCCAGGCCGTCGCGTCGCCGTACTCGCGCCAGGCGAGCATCGCCAGGCTGTCGCCCGCCACGACGATGTGCGTGCTGCGGGCGGTGCGTGCGCCGGAGGTCGGGTTCTGGCCCGGCGGGTCGACGCTCGCCTCCTCGATGGACAGCGAGCAGGTGGCCCGTAGCGGCTTGCCGTCCACGTCGAAGAGCGTGTACGACACCGACAGGTTCGACAGGACCCCGTCGAACGACGTCGTCCGCGCGCTGCCCCACTCGAAGCGCACCCAGGGGCTCGCCGGCTTCTTGCGGCCGAGGCTGGCCGGGGTCGGCACGCACGCCTTCATCAGCTTCTCCACCGCCTGCTCGACGGAGTTGTCGTGGGTGGCGGTGGCGTCCAGGAACACCTCCAGGCTCAGCGTGCGCGGACCGCTGCCCACGAACTCGGGCAGCGCCGACTGCCCGGCCATCCGGGACGGGGAGCGCCGCCACTCGGTGGTCTTGCCCAGTTGCAGGGTCGACGGGTTGAACTGGAGGTCGAGCTTCGCGATCGTCCCGCCCGGCTTGGCGCCGACCGAGGTCGGCGGCTCCTTGAGGGTGAGCTGGGCCCTGGCGCGGCTGGCGCGTGCCGATGAGGCCATGGCGTGGGCTCCCTTCCGGAGCGGGGACGAAGGACGGGACGGATACGGGCGGGCGGGTGCGGGTCGGTGCGGACGGGGGCGGGGCGGGGCGGGGCGGTCAGGAGGGCAGCAGGCCCTGGTGGGCGATCTCCAACGTCTCCACCGCGGCCGCGGAGTTGGCGGGGTCGAAGGAGGGCCCCTGCCACCGCACCGGGACGATCCCGAACACCTGCCAGCTGATGATCCGGCTCAGGTCGGGCCGCAGGGCCACGATCTCCCCGTCCTTCGGCTCGACCTTGCGCAGCGTCTCGTCCAGCCAGCGGCCGATCTTCGCCGTGTCGGCGGTGACGGGCCGGGTGAGGGTGATGTTCGACCAGGTCACGCGGCCCGGCAGCTGCCACGTGAAGCCGTTGTTGCCGCCCTCGGCGTAGCTCTCCATCTCGACTTCGGCGCCCATGCCGGAGCAGGTGTGGAAGGCGCCCAGGTCGTTGCCGCCGATCGCCAGCCGGAAGAACACGCTGGTCGCGAAGATGTTGTCGGTCATCGGTCCGTCGTCCGTTTCTCGTGCGTACGTGTTCTCAGCGACGGCCGTCGAAGGGCCGGCCCGCGCGTTCCCGGCCGCGCCGCAACTCGGTGCGCAGCAGGCGGGAGACCGGATCCAGCAGACGGCGCGCGAGATCGTCCAGATCGGCGTCGGGGACCTGCGGGGCGGTGTGCCGGTCGGCCGGGGCGGACCGGGAGCCGCCGCCACTGCCGCCCGGGCCGGAGCTGGTCGGCCCGGGGCCGGTCCGGGTGCCGCCCGGGGCGCGCTGCACCGGCGGCGGGCCCGCCGGCGCGGGGCCGGGCGGTGCCGGGGTGGGGGCGGCGGGGGCCGGTGTCCTCGGGCGTACGACGGGTACGGGCTGCGCCGGAGAAGCGGCCGGGGCCGGCTGCACCACGACCGGCGGTGCCTGCGGGCTCGTCACGGGGAGCGGAGTCGCCGCGGCGCGGGCGGGCGCCGAAGCGGGCGCGGGACGCGGGCCGGGCTCCGGGCGCACGACGTGCGGCGGGCGCGGGCCGTGGCCGCCGCGCGGCCCGTCCACCGCGGCGCGCTGGACCTGCTGCGGTGCGCCGGACGGGGCGGGCCAGCGCGCCGCCACCACGGGACGGCTCGCCGGGCGGGGAGCGGGCGCGGCCGCGCTCCCCATGTCACGGGTTCCGAGGGGCAGGGGCCGCGCCGCCAGGAGCTGGAGGGTCCGGGGCGCGGAGGGCGCTGCCGCGGCTTCGCCCGCGGTCTTGCCGGTGACCGAGCGGGCGACGACCAGCGGAACCGGGGCTGCCGCGGACCCGGAGGGCGCGGCGGGCGTGCCGCGCGTGGCGGATGTGGCAGTACGGCGCTGTACGGCGCCCGCCCCCAGCACGGGCGCCTGGCCGGCCGGAGCCGAGGCCGCCCCTTGCGCGAGTACGCGCTGGATGTCGGCGTTGGACATGGGCCGAGCCGCCGCCCGGGCCCGGGACGAGGGAGACACGGGCGGAGCCGCGCTCGGCGGCAGCGCGGCCAGCGGCGCGCCCAGCCCGGTGCGTACCCGCCGCGCGGAACGCCCCGCGGGCTCGGCGCCGGCCGAGGGCTCGGCCTGGCGCTGGACCATGGGCAAGGCCGGGGCGGGCGCGGGAGCCGGCGCGGGTCGGCCCGACGGGGTGGCCGTGGGCGGCAGCTCGGTGAGGGGAGCGCCGAGCGGCGCGCGGCTGCGCGCCCGCTGCACGGGCGTGTCGGGGCCGGCTGCGGGCTCCGCCTGGCGCTGCGGGGCGGGCCTCGGCCCTGCGCCGTCGGGCTCGGCCTGGCGCT
This sequence comes from Streptomyces sp. NPDC048424, assembly GCF_040651555.1. NCBI lineage: Bacteria > Bacillati > Actinomycetota > Actinomycetes > Kitasatosporales > Streptomycetaceae > Streptomyces > Streptomyces sp. NPDC048424. The sequence continues at coordinate 8,415 of NZ_JBEZKE010000002.1, forward strand.
GGACGATGGGCATCGCCGGGGCGGGCGCGGGGGTCTCCGACGGAGTGGCGGTGGGCGGGAGTTCCGTGCGCGGGGCGCCGAGCGGCGGGCGGGTTCCTGCACGCTGCACGGGCGTGTCCGAGGTGGCCGTGGGCTCGGCCTGCTTCGTCCCCGCGCTGTCGGAATCGGCCTGGCGCTGGACGATGGGCAGGGCCGGGGCAGGCGCAGGCGCCTGAGCTGCCGCCGGACGGTCCGACAGGGACGCCGTGGAGGGGAGTTCGGCGCGCGGGGCGCCGAGCGGCGAGCGGCTCTCCGCACGCTGCACGCCGGGCTTCGCCGGGGCGCCGGCCTTCTCCGGGCGGTGCTGCGGGGCGGGCGACGGCCGCGCGCTGTCGGGCTCGGCCTGGCGCTGGACCATGGGCATCGCTCGGGCAGGCGTGGGGGCCGCTGCGGGGCGGTCCGACGGCGTGGCCGTGGGCGGGAGTTCGGCGTGGGGGGCGCCGAGCGGCGGGCGGCTTCCCGCACGCTGCGCGGGCGCGTCCGAGGTGGCCGTGGGCTCGGCCCGGCGCTGCACGTTGGGCTTCGCCGGGGCGGCGGCCTTCTCCGTACGCTGCGCGGGCGTGTCCGAGGTGGCCGTGGCCTCGGCCTGGCGCTGCACCATCGGCATCCCCGGGGCGGGCGCGGGGGCCGTTGCCGGGCGCTCCGACGGGCGGGCCGTGGGCGGGAGTTCGGTGAGCGGGGCGCCGAGCGGCGGGCGGCTTCCCGTGCGCTGCACGGGCGTGTCGGGGCCGGCTGTGGGCTCCGTCTGGCGTTGCGCGCCGGGCTTCGGTCCTGCGCTGTCGGGCTCGGCCTGGCGCTGGACGATGGGCATGGCCGGGGTGGGCGCGGGGGCCGCTCCGGGGCGGTCCGACGGGCTTGCAGTGGGCGGGAGTTCGGCGTGGCGCTCACCGAGCGGCGCGCGGCTTCCCGCGCGCTGCACGGGCGTGTCGGGGCCGGCTGTGGGCTCCGTCTGGCGTTGCGCGCCGGGCTTCGGTCCTGCGCTGTCGGGCTCCGCCTGGCGCTGGACCATGGGCATCGCCGGGGTGGGCGCGGGGGACGCTCCGGGGCGGTCCGACGGGCTTGCAGTGGGCGGGAGTTCGGCGTGGGGGGCGCCGAGCGGCGCGCGGCCTCCCGCGCGCTGTACGGGCGTGTCCGAGGCGGCCGCAGCCGTGACCGGGGTCGGGGCCGGGGCCGTGGGTACGGGGGCCGGGAGGACGGCGGGCACGCGGCGCCTGGGTGTGGCGGGGACCCGGGCGACGGTCAGCGTGCGGCCGACGGCGCGCGGCCGGACCGCGGCGGGCGGCTCCTCGCCGGTGCGGCCGGGACGGGCCCCCGCGGCCGCCGGGGCGGACACGGACCGCTGGACGGGCGGACCCGACGGGGCCGGGGACGGGGCGGCACCTGCGGCCGACGCTCCCCGGGTCGCCGATGCGGCGGGGACCACCGCGATACGGCGGATCAGCGGGAACCGAGGGGGCGTCGGCGCACGATCGGGCGCGGCCGGGGGAACGGCCGCGCCGCCGCCCGTCGCCGCGGCCCGCTGTACGGCGGGAGCGGGCGTGCCGAGTGCGGCTGCGGAGTGCGCGGACGCGCCGCGCGTGCCGCGGCCGCCCGGACGGGACGACGTGGCACCGGACGGCGACGGGGCGTCGGGTCGGACGCGGCGCGCGATCCGCGGGGTGTCGCCCGCAGCGGGCGGCTCCGTTTCCTGCGGCTGCCGCAGCGCCCGCAGCAGCAGCGGGCCGCCGCCACTGGCGGTGGGCGCGGGGCCGGCTCCGGCCGGGCGGGTGACCCCGCGTACGAGACCGGCCGGGGCGGACGGCAGCACGGCGTGGCCGAGCCCGGTGTCGAACGACGGGTCGCGCCACGCGGCCAGGCCGGACCGGAAGGCCATCCCGTCGCTGACGCCGATGGCCGCGCGGGACACGGTCAGTACGGGCTGCGCCGTCATGCGCCAGCCGCCGTCCCAGTCGCCGGGTACACCGGTCTCCGGTGCGCCGCCGGCGTCCGGTGCGGCGGCCGCGCCGCCGGAGGGCGTGGACGGCTCCGCTGCCCGGCCGCTCGCGGCCTCCGGCACGGCGGTGCGCCGACGCAGCCTGTCCCGCCATGCCATGCGTTCAACCGCCTTCGTTCACACGGGTGTTGATTCGAGCTATCTCGGTGACCCATTCCTGGCGCTCGCCGTGGGTCAGGTCGAGGATCTCGTCGCGTTGCCAGTGGAAGTGGTAGGCGATGTACGCGATCTCCTCCCTGAGCCGGGGGAGGGCGTACGTCACGATTCCCCCAGGCGCCCACCGGACAGGTCGACCTCGAAGCCGCCTTCGCAGTGCGGGCAGGTGACCGCCGCGCGGGTGTGCCCCTCGCTGTTGACGCGCCGGTAGAAGTCCTGGAGGAACGCGACGTCGGTCGCGTACATCCGCTCGACGATCCCGGCGTGCACGTCGGTGATGGTGCCGAGCCGGGTGATCACCTGGCTGAGCAGCACCACGCTCAGGTACGCCGGGTTCTCCTTGACCCGCAGGTCGATCTGCGGGCGCAGTTCGTCGCGGGCGGTGGCCAGGCGCATCGAGCCGTGCCGGTGCACCGTGCCCGCTTCGTCCACGTACCCGCGCGGCAGCTCGAACTCGAACTCCGTCCGCAGGCCGTGGTCCTCGCGCGCCGCCGGAGCGGCGGCGGCCGGGGGCGCCGCCGCCTGCTCCGGGGCCGTCGTGGGCGCCGTGACCTGGAGGATCTCCTCCAGGCTTCCTGCCGTCACCGTACGACGTCTCATTCGACGATGATCTCCTCGAACACGATGGTCACGGACTCGGTGGCCGCGGCGGACTCGCCGGCCTTGAGGGAGGGGCCCTCCCACTTGGAGGCCCAGCCCTGCATCAGCTGGATGCGGCGGATGGTCGCGCCCGTGGAGTCCTTGATCTCGATGGTGAGGTTCTGCCGCGCGGTGTCGACGGCCCCGTTGTTCAGGGTCTCCTTGATCCACTTGGTGAACTCGCTGCTCTTGTCGAGTCCCCGGGTGATCGTGACCTCGCCGGCCTGGCGGGCGCCGGGCTGCTTGCGGATGATCTGCTTGCCCTCCGCGCTGACCTGGCGGACCTCGACGACCTCTTCCTCGACGGTCAGGCCGCTGATCTCCTGGATCGATTCGACCAGGTAACCACCGAGCTGGACGCCGAAGATATGGGTGGAAAGAGCATCGCCCTCTGCCATGACTGTCCTTCACCTTTCCTTGCTGCTGCGCTGCTGGTGCCGCTGACCGGCAGGGTCACTCGTCGACGAGGCTGGTGCTGTCGGAGAACTGGGCCAGCCGGAAGACCACGAACTCGGCGGGCTTGACCGGCGACACGCCGATCTCGCAGACCACGCGGCCCTGGTCGATCGACTCCTGCGGGTTGTTGTCGCGGTCGCACTTGACGTAGAACGCCTCCGCGGCCGTGCGGCCGAACAGCGCGCCGCGGCGCCACTCCTCGGTGAGGAACGCGGTGACGTTGCGCCGGATGCTGGACCAGAGCCGGTCGTCGTTGGGCTCGAAGACCACCCACTGGGTACCCAGGAGGATGGACTCCTCCAGGTAGTTGAAGAGGCGGCGCACGTTCAGGTAGCGCCAGGCCGGGTCGGAGGAGAGGGTGCGGGCGCCCCAGATCCGGATGCCCCGGCCGGGGAAGGCCCGTACGCAGTTCACGCCGATCGGGTTGAGCAGGTCCTGCTCGCCCTTGCTCAGGCGCAGTTCCAGGTCCACGGCGCCGCGGATCACCTCGTTGGCGGGGGCCTTGTGCACGCCGCGCTCGGCGTCGCTGCGCGCCCACACACCGGCGACGTGGCCGCTCGGCGGGACCGTCGTGTTGCGCCCGGCGGCCGGGTCGAAGACCTTCACCCACGGGTAGTAGAGGGTGGCGTAGCGGGAGTCGTAGCCCGCCTCGTCGTTGCGCCAGGTGCGCACCTGCTGGGCGGAGAGCCCGGGCGGGGTGTCCAGGACCGCCACGCGGTCGCCCATCTGCTCGCAGTGCGAGATCACCGCGAGCTGTACGGTGCGCACGCCCTCGGAGTCGATGTCGCCGCGCTGGTAGGCGCTCATCAGGTCCGGGACCGCGACCATGGTGATCTCGTCGATGGTCTCCAGGCCGGCGAACCCGGTGCGGGCGGCGGAGTCGCCGACGTACTCGGCGGGGTCGAGCCGGGCCACGCCGCCGCGGCCGGCCGGAGCGGGCGAGGTGGCGGGGGCGTCGGGCACGGCGACGGTCTGCCCGGCGGGCCGGGTCTGGGCCGCGCCCCGCTGCTCGGTGACCTCGATCAGCTTCGAGGCGCGGGCCTGGGTGACGAGGTAGCCCTTGACGTTCTTGCGGGCGGACACCTCGTAGGTCTCGGCCACCTGATCGCCCTGGCGGACCAGGACCTTGAAGCGGTCCTCGGGCGGGTTCTCGCCGTCCGAGTCGGTGATCTCCACGGACACGCCGGTGATGCCCGGCCGGGCGGTGATGACGAAGCCGCCGAGCTCGACGGGCTCCACGGCGCGGGGCTGGGGGGCGGAGCCCGCGGCGGCCGGTGCGGAGGAGTCCTGGGCCTGCCCGCCGATGCGGACGACGTAGGCGGCGCCGCCGCCGTTGGCGAAGTACCCGTAGACGGCGTGGGGCAGGTAGGTGCCCTCGGAGAAGCCGCCGAACCGCTGGGAGTACTGGTCCCAGCTGGTGACCAGAGTCGGCTCGTGGAACGGGCCGCTCTGGGCGAAGCCCACGAACGCGGCGACGGCGGTGCCGACCCCTTCGATCGGGCGAGCACCGGACTGCACCTCCTCCACGTACACGCCCGGGGTGAGGTACGTCGGCATGCTCGCTCCTTCGGGTTACGGCTCTGTGATCAGGCCTGATCAGGTCTGTCCACAGCCTTTCCGGAGGTCGCCCTCGTGGGCAGAGACGTTCGGCCCTGGCCGGGGGCAAGTGCGCTGCCCTCCTGGTCGCCCCCGCCGGACCGGCCAGGCAGCGCGCTCACACCTCCGTGATCTGCCCCAGGTACGGACCGAATTCGCTCTCCAGGACCAGGCGGCCGAGCTTGCGGTACTCCTGGGCGACCGCCGTCACCACCTGGCCCATGGTCAGCGGTTCGCCCGACGCGGCCGCGAAATAGGCGGCCGTCACGGCGCAGGCCCGGATCGAGCCTCCGGCCAGTTCGAAGCGGTCGGCGCAGAAGGCGAGGTCGAGGTCGCCGGCCCGGGGCAGCCGCCCGCCCAGGCACCGCTCCCAGAGGGCCAGGCGCTGGGCGGCGTCGGGCACGGGGAAGTCCGCGACCACGTCGAGGCGGCGGGTGAACGCCTCGTCGAGGTTGGCGCGCAGGTTGGTGGTGAGGATGGCGATGCCGTCGAAGGACTCCATCCGCTGGAGCAGGTACGCCGACTCCATGTTGGCGTGCTTGTCGTGGGCGTCCTTCACCTCCGAGCGCTTGCCGAAGATCGCGTCGGCCTCGTCGAACAGCAGGACCGCGTTGACGGCCGACGCCTCGGTGAAGATCCGCTCCAGGTTCTTCTCGGTCTCGCCGACGTACTTGTCCACAACGGTGGACAGGTCCACCACGTACAGGTCCATGCCCAGGTCGGCGGCCACCACCTCGGCGGACATGGTCTTGCCGGTGCCGGAGGACCCGGCGAACAGCGCGATCACCCCGCGGCCGCGCCCGCCGCCGGGCCGCATGCCCCACTGGCCGAGGACCTGGTCGCGGTGGCGGGCGCGCACCGCGAGTTCCCGCAGCCGGCGGTGGGTGGGGGCGGGCAGCACCAGGTCGTCCCAGCCGACCGCGGGCTCCACCCGGCGGGCGAGGCGGGCGAGCCCCGCGCCGTTCTGGGCCCGTACGGCGGTGCGCAGGTCGTCGGGGGAGACCGGGCGGCCGTCGAGTGCGGCGGTGCGTACCGCGGTGTCGGCGGCGCGCCGCAGCTGCCCGGCGTCGAGGCGGTGCGCGGACACGGACCGGGCGAGCGCGTCGGCGTCGCCGCCCGCGCCGTGTTCTCCGGCGGCCCGCTCCAGCGCGTGCCGCCAGCGGGTGGCGTGCCGGTCGGGGGTGGGGGCCGCCACCGTCAGGGTGACGGGGGTGGCGGCCGCCCAGGCGGGTTCCCAGCCGCTCGTTCCGTACGTGAACAGCGGGATGCCGCGCAGCACGGTGCACAGGGTGCGCAGCACGCGGGCCCGCTCGTCGGGTGGGTCGGGCAGTTCCTCCAGCGGCCCGAGCAGCACACCGGCGCCCGTCAGGCGGGCCTCGCGGGCTACGGCGCGGGCGAGTTCGGGCAGGGCGCGGGCGTGGTGGGCCAGTGCCCCCGCGTCCAGGGCCAGGGGGTTGCGCCCGCAGGCGTGCAGTGCGGCGACCGCGAGGCCCGCGGGATCGCCGCCGCGGGCCCGCAGGTGGACGTGGCGGGTGCCGTTGCCGGCCGCGGCGACGGCCCGGTCCAGCTCGGCCGGTTCGACGGCCGGGTCGTCGGCGGCCACGGCGAGCACGTCGGCGAGCCGCGGGTCGGGCGAGGCGTCGCCGAGCAGGTGGGCGGTGACCCGGTCCGGGACGGCCAGCACCCGTGACAGGGGCGGCCGTTCGGGTTCGGTGACCTCCAGCAGGCCGCCCGCGACGAGGGGTGCGGTGGGGGAGAGGCGGAACCGTGCGGTCGCCACGCCGGCACGGCCGCACAGTTCGAGGGCGAGGCCGACGGTGGGCCGGCGGCGCGTCAGGTCGTCGTTGAGGTAGCCGTAGAGCCGTTCGAAGCGGGCGTCCAGGTCGGGCGCCATGGCCACCAGGAGCAGGTCCACGTCGAGGGGCTCCAGCGCGAAGCGGGTGGCGAGGACGTCGAGCGGCGAGCCGGGTGGCGGCGTGTCCGGGGCGAGCGCGGGCAGGCCGGGGCCGTGCGGGCCGTCCAGGACGCGGGCGGCCGCGTCGGGCGTGAGGTACTGGCCCAGGTAGGGGTCGTCGGGGTCGGGATCGACGGCCCGGCGAAGCTCCACGGCCCGCCGTACCCGCTCCTCGACGAGCTGGAGCCGGGTCCACAGGTGGGGGGTGGTGTCGGCCGGGGCCGCGGGCGCGGCCTCCGGCGGGACGGTGTGCGTCACGGCTGGCGTTCTCCCCGTCGGCGGCGCGCGGGTACGTTCGGCCGGGGCCGGGAGCCGCCGAAGCCCTCCGGTCCCGGCTCGTTCAGCCCGACGTAGCGCAGGCGGCGCCGGCCCTCGGTCCCGTCCGGGTCGGACGTGTCCGCTGCGGTCCCCTCCGCCGCGGTCCCGTCCGCTTCGGACCGGTCCGGATCGACCTGCGGTACGGAATTCACGACGAGCCCCTCGGTGACCGGCGGGGCCGTGATCGTGCTGATGCCGGCCAGCGGCGCCTTCACGCGCAGCCCGAGGGACGGCTTCAGGTCGCCGCCCAGCGCCGACCACACGTCGGAGGCGGCGGGTGCGTCCATGCCGGTGCCGCCCGCGTCCACGTCGATGATGTGGCCGAGTTCGGCGAGCGTGCCGGTGAGCAGGCGCGGGGGCAGCGTGTCGGTGTTCACGAGGCAGGAGAGCACCTGGGAGAGCAGCCGGTGCTCGTCCTGCGGCCTGCTCGCCCACGCGGTGACCAGGTACGTCAGCTCGAACCAGCGCGGCGGGGTGCGGCGCGCGACGACGAAACCGTCCGCGTCGTACACCTCGCCCGCGCCGCTGCCGCGCCGGGTGTGGTCCTCGCGGATGTCGTACAGGAACACGCAGACCGTGGGCGCGCTGCGGCGGGCCGCCCAGTCGCTCGTGGGGGCGTCGAACACCACCTCGATGCCCGACGCCTCCAGGCCGGACTCCGCCAGCAGCCGGCGCAGCCCCTCGTCGACTTCGTGGATCATCGGCGGGTCACCTCGTCGGGCGGCTGCACCGAGCCGCTGACCACGAGGAAGTCGGTCTGCACCGGCGAGAAGCCGGGGCCGCTCGCGGTGATGGTGCGGGGGCCCGTCTGGTCCTTGGCCAGGATCAGCAGCTGGCCGATGAACGTGCCGTCGCGCTGCGGGAACGTCGGTGCCGCGGCCGCCGTGATGCCCGGCTTCCACGCGAACCGCACCGGCACGCCGGGCGGGAAGTCCTCGCCGCGCACCGAGGTGACGAAGCCGGGCTTGCCGATCGGCGGCACGGCGACGATGCGCGGCTGGAGGATGCGCAGTTGCTGCTGGGCGGTGTTGTCGCCGGGGTCGGCGTCCGTGCCCGTCGTGGTCAGGTTGCCGGTCACCTGGGCGGTGAGCGCCTTGTCGGGGTTGAGGACGACCCGCAGGACGGTCCGGGCGCCCGGAGCCAGGTCGGGCAGGGAGCAGTCCCCGTTCGCGTTGCAGCCCGGCGGCATCCCGGCGCTCGGTATGCCCTGCGGGAGGCCGATGCGCAGCCGCAGGCCGGTGGCCAGGGCGTTGCGGCCGTTGCGGACGGTGTACGTGACGACGACGCGGCCGCCTACGTAGCCGGGGTTCGGCTGCGCCGTGATGCTCAGCCCGGGGCCGGCCGGGGGCGCGGGCGGCTCCGGCTGCGGCGCGGGCGTCGTCGGCGGGGCCGGGGTCGGCGGTGCCGGGGTGGGAGTCGGCGGGGTGGGGGTCGGCTTCGGGGGTACGGGTGCCTCGCGCACCGGCACCACGGTCCGTCCGGAGTTGTCGCTGGGGCGGGGGTCGATCACGGTGCCGGTGACCGACCAGTCCACCGGCTGGTCCCCGGGGGTGACGCCGGTGAGGGTGACGGTCACCGGGACGGTGGTGCCGGGTCGGACCACGCCCAGGGCGCAGGTCAGCGCGGCCGCGTCACAGGTGGCGCCGGGCGCGGTGAGCGCGGTGACGCTCACGCCGAGCGGGGGCGAGACGGTCAGCCGGGTTCCGGGCGAGGCCGCGGGGCCCTGGTTGACGACGTCCACGCGGACGGTGGCGGAGCCGCCGACGGTGAGCGGCGCGCCCTTCTCGGGTGCCCGTACCGCGAGGTCGACGGACTGCTGGACGCCGGGTTCCTTCTGGCGGCCCGGGAGGCCGGTGACGAGCAGGGTGTGGTCGCCGGAGGCCACGTCGACGAGCTTCAGCTTCTCCGGGCTGTTGGGGGCCCGGGAGCCGCGGGCGCTGAGCACCAGGCTCTTGCCGTCGGCGGTCCACGCGGCGTCGCGGGGCTGGAACGGTCCCTTGGCCGTGGGCTCGGGCAGTTCCCGGCCGCAGGCCCCCGGCACGTCGCGGGCGGCGTCGGGCAGCAGGACCCGGCAGGATCCGCCGGCCGCGGAGGCGAGCAGGATGCCGCTGCGCTCGTCGACGCGGCCGCCGCCGTTCTTGCGGTTGAAGGCGATGGTGGTGCCGTCGGGTGAGAACGCCGGGCTGTCGTCGATGACTTCGCAGGCGCCGAAGCAGATCGTGGCGCTCAGGTCGCGCTGCCGGTCCAGGTGGTCCACGGGCACGGTCCAGACGTGCTTGTTGCCGCCGTTGCCGTTGATCACGAGGTTGCGGGTGAAGGCCAGGGTCGTGCCGTCGGAGGACCAGCTGGGCTGGGCGTCGCCGCCCGCGGCCTGGCCGGCGGGCGGGGCGATCTCGCCGCGGATCGCGCCGGTGGCGGCGTCCGCGATGAGGATGCGCGCGGGGCCCGCGGCGCCGCCGACCCCGCCGGGCGAGGTCCGGGTGAAGGCCAGGAGCTTGCCGTCGGGGGAGAACGTCGGGTCGGTGTCCCAGTCCTTGGGGCCGCGGCCGGCGAGCGGCAGGGCCGCCTCGTTGGTGCCGTCGGCGTCCGCCATCCAGATCCGCTGGATCCGGGCCTCGGGCTTGCCCTCGAAGCGGGTCAGCACGATCCGGCGCCCGTCGGGCGTGTAGTTCTGCCGCTCGGTCCACGGGTCGGAGCCGGGGGCGGGCTGGAACAGCGGGTCCTTGGCCGGGTCGGTGTTGGTGTCGGCCGCCGGATCCTCCTTGAGGATTTCCAGGCCGAGGTCGCGGGGATCGGAGCCGTCCATCCGGGCGTCCTGCAGGGTCGCCACGTGCGGTCCGGCGGCCGAGGTCCGCTCGACCACGACGCCGCCGCCGGTCAGCGGACCGATCCAGGTGGGCGAGCCGACCTCGCGGTCCTCGCTGAGCACCAGCTGGGGCGTGTCCGCCGAGTGCGCGGGCACCCGGAAGACGTGGTCCCAGTCGCCCTTGCAGTCACAGGTGCGGTCGGGGCTGAGGAAGAGCACACCGTTCCCGTCGGGCAGCCACGCTGCCCCGCGGGTACGCCAGTTCGCCTGGGCGCCCGCCAGCAGCGGACCGCCGCCGCGCCCGTCGGTCCAGCGCAGGCGGGGCCCGGCCGAGTCGCCGGTGGTCGGGGTGGCGGTGTAGGCGATCACGTCCCGGTTCGCCTTGTCGTCCACCGGGTTCCACACGGGCTCGGTGGACGTGCCGTTCGCGGGGTCGGTGACGCGGGTGGCGGCGCCGCCCCGCAGGGGACGTACGTAGACCTGCCGGCCGGCGGCCCCGTCGCTGTCGGAGGAGTACGCCAGGCGGCCGCCCTCCGGCGAGACCGTCGGGTGCTCCTCGTTCGCGGGGGAGTCGGTCAGCCGGGTGAGGCCGGTGCCGTCGGTGCGCACCAGCCACAGGTCGCGCTGGATGCCGCCGGCGGGGGCGGGCTGGGCCGAGTCGAAGACGACGGAGCGGCCGTCCGGGGTCAGCCGGGGGTTCGCCGCGTCGAGGCCGCTGGTCAGGCGCCGTACCGAGCCGTCCGCGGCGCGCAGGTAGACCTGCGGGGTCTTCTCGTCGCGGCGGCCGGCGAAGACCAACTGGTCGCCCAGCGCGGAGGGCTGGGTGTCCAGGTGGGCCGGGCCCTCACCGAACAGCGGTGTGCTGGACGCGTCGGAAGCCACCCGGCCCAGGCTCCGGTGGCGCGTACCGGCGTACACGACCCGGCCGTCACCGGCGTCGGCCGCCAGGGGGCGCGCCTCGGCGTCGCCCGGGCCGGTGGCCGCCGTCACCGCGAGCAAGGGCACCAGCAGCAGCAGCGGCGCGCCGGCCCTCCCCCAGCGGCGTCGACGACTGCCGGAGCCACCCGTGCCCATCACGGTCCACCTCACAGTCCGGTACAGCATTCACGTATGACCTCGTCACCCTGGTGCCCGGCGGGTGCGGCCGGCAGGGCCGCGGGGCCGCACCCGGGGGAAGCGCGCGGTGCGCTTTCGGGCAGTGGGGGGTGCGGCCCGCCCGGGCCGCAGGGCCGCCGGCTCCCGTGCACGGGGTCAGATCAGCCCGTTGCGCAGGGCGTAGCCGACCGCATGGGTGCGGTTGCGCAGGTGCAGCCGCGTGATGATCTCGTGCAGCACGTTCTTGACGGTCCGTTCGGAGTACGAGGTCTTGCGCGCGATCTCCGAGGTGTCCAGGCCCTCCGACACCAGGCGCAGCATGTCGGCCTCGCGCGAGGTCAGGGTGGACAGGGACACGGCGTGCGGGTCGAGCGTGGAACGCTGCAGGCTGCCCACGTGGTCGAGGAGTTTCGCGAGCAGGTCGCCGGGCAGTACTCCCTCGCCGTTGGCTATCGCCAGGACCAGGCGCAGGAGCCGGTCCTGGTCGGCCTCGGTGCGCCGCAGCACCGCGGTGACCCCGCATTCGATGGCGCGCTGCAGGGCGTCCCCCGATTCGAACGTGCCGACCACGAGGCCCGTGCGGGTGCCGGAGTTGTGCCGCAGCCGGTACAGCAGGGCGGCCGTCTCGTCGTCCACGCTGTCCACGGCGACGAGGGACACCTGTGCGTCGTCGGCGTCGGCGAGGTCGACGAGTTCGATCTCGGGTCGCTGGCGCAGCTGGTGGACGACTCCGACGTGCAGGACCGGGTCCGGTGCATACACGGCCACGGTGACCCGTTCGCCGGCGCCGGATGAGGAGGCGGATCGGTTGTTCTCAGGCTCGGTCATGTGTGTCGTACCTGTTCCGTGATGCGTATGTGGGGTTACGGATGGATGGGAAGGGTCAACGAGTGATTCGGTGCGGGGAGTTGGTGGGCGTCCGCGGGGGCACCGGGGCTGCCCGGGGCGTTGCCCTCGCGTCCGTGGAAGTGGCCGGAGCGGCGCCGTAGCGTCGTGGCGTGATATCCCCAGCAGCCTCTTCCAGCCCTGGCGCGCCCGGCCTCGACATCCCGCCGGTTTCCGTGACGCCTGGCGGTACCGCATCCACGAGCCTGACCGTCCGCAACGACAGCGACATCGTCGAGGCGTACCGCCTGGAGGTCGTCGGCGACTGCGCTGCCTGGGCCACGGTGGAGCCCGAGCGCGTCTCCCTCTACCCCGGTACCTCGGAAACGGTGACGATCCGGCTGGCGCCGCCCCGTTCGCCGCAGGTGCGGGCGGGCGACGTGCCGCTCGCCGTGCGCGTGCTGCCCACCGAGCAGCCCGAGGCCGTGCGGGTCCCCGAGACCACCGTGCACGTCGAGGAGTTCCGGGAGCTCAGGGCTGAGAGCGCTCCCAAACGGCGCCGCGGCTGGCTGCGCGGACGCTATCGACTGGCCGTGCGCAACGAGGGCAACTGCCCGGTACAGCTGGGCTTCACGCCCGCCCAGCCGGGCGAGGAGCTGAAGTTCGCCTTCGCCCCCGCGACGCAGAAGCTGGAGCCGGGGGAGTCGGCCGAGGTGGGACTGCGGGTCCGCACCGGCAAGCCGGTGTGGTTCGGGACCCCGGTGACCTGGCCCTTCACCGTGGACGTGGCCGAGGTCGAAGCCGTAGCGGAAGCCCGTGACGGAGACAGTGGCAGCGGCAGTGGCGGTGCCCGTGAGGAGGGCGCGGAGCGGCCGGAGTCGGAGCGCGTCCGGGTGACGCTGGACGCGGAGTTCGTCCAGATCCCGATCTTCCCGAGGTGGCTGCTCGCGGTACTGGCCGCACTGCTCGCCCTGCTGCTGGCCTGGTTCCTGCTGGTCCGCCCGGCCGTGCGCAGTACGGCGAAGGAGGCCGCCGAGGCGGTCCAGAAGAAGCCCACGCCCAGTGCGGACCTGAACGGGCAGACCCCGGTGACCGGCGACGGCAAGCAGCCGGCCGGCGGGGGCAAGGGCACCCAGCCCGGTGCGGGCGGAGCCGGTACGGGAACCGGCACCGGTACGGGAACGGGCGGCGGCGGGGGCGGTACGGGAGGCGGAGGCCAGCAGAGCTCGGCCACCATCGACCTGCAGACCGGCGCCGGACAGTCCAAGACCGGCACCTACACGGTGCCCGCGGGCAAGGCCTTCGGCATCACGGACATCGTCGTCGCGAACTTCCAGGGCGACGAAGGAGTGGTGACCATCGACTTCGGCGACCGCAAGATCACGACGATCGCGCTGGAGACGTTCCGCAACCAGGACTACCACTGGGTCACCCCCATCAGCATCACCGAGAGCCAGACTGTGACCGTGCAGGTGACCTGTGCGAAGCCGGGCACCCCGGCCACCGGCCGTCAGGCGCAGGAATGTCACGAGGTGCTCAACGTGAGCGGTGTGTTGAGCGACCTCCGGTGACCCGAGCGGCACGGCCATAGTCGGTCAGGTTGCACGCCGGGGCAAAGGGGGCCTTTGCCCCGGCGTCCGGAAATCGATACTTCCGAGTGCCGATCAAGTGTTTTTCGTACGACTGCGCGCTTTCGTTTCCACAGTGCCTGGAACGGTTAACCCCGGTACGCACGGCATGAGTTGACGGAGCGCCAAAGATGGCTTGATTTCGACTCTGTCTTTTGGTCCGATCAGTGCGTGGGGACCCCCACCTGCTGACCGGACTCCAGGACCACCGTGGCCGCGCCGAGGTCGACCGTATTCGGCAGCATCGCCTGCGGCCGCAGCAGGTCCTTCAGGAGAAAACGCATCAGATCGGCGCCGGACATCGCCTTGAGCCGGTCCGCGAGCCGAGGGTTCACCGCTTCGAGGCGCTGGATCTCCACGACGGCCCGCTCCACCAGACCCGGCACGATGTCCCGCCCCATCAGGGTGTTGGACCGCAGCCGCTCCGAATGGACCTGCTCCTGCGCACCGCCTCCGTAGGTCATGGTGCTGTGCTCGTCCGACAGCGCCTGGGTCGTGGAGAACATGATCTGGCCCCGGCGCTCCTGGTCCGGCTCGTTGCCCATCGCCCCGATGACCGCCTCCATGTCCAGCTGGTCGGCCGCGGCCCGCGCGCCGATGTCGAACTTCCTTACCGGCAGCGTGAATCCGGGGGAGAAGTCCTCCTCGCGGGTGTTCAGCTTGCTCTCCGTCCGCGCCGGGTCCTCGGGCCTCGCCCGTACGGTGGGGTACTCGCGCTGCGCGAAGTCGCTGAGCATCAGCCAGCCCTGGCTCATCAAGGGGGACTGTGCGAGCGGGATCTGGATGCGGGCCGGTTCGTCGTCGCCGCTGAACCGCGTCCCCCGGAACGGGCTGTCCTCCACCTCCAGGAAGAAGAAGACGAAGCCCTCGTCGGCCAGGACGTGCTTGTCGTACGCCTCCGAGTTGTTCGGCGCGTCCGGGTCCGCCCTGAGCAGCTCGGTCTTCGACTTCATCTGCCCCTGGGCGACCATCGCCTCGGCCCGGGCCCTGCCCGTGTAGTGGCACAGCACGCTCCGCTGGAGCGCGTTCGTCAGCTTCGTCCGGACGTCGGGCACCCAGTTTCGGCCACCCTGGCCCCCGGCGATCTCCTTGGCCATCCCCGCCCGGTTGAGCTCCGACAGCTCGCGGAAGTAGCTGGGCCCGTGCATGCGGAAGGCGGCCGCGCTGTCGGCCCACTGCGCCTGCTGCCACAGCATGCCGTTCCGGGTCATCGCGCTGAACGGCTCCCCCGCCTCCTCGGGGAACTCGGCGTCGCGGACGAGCTGGTCGTTCACCAGCAGCAGTTCGGCCTTGACGATCTCCAGCGCGGCGGTCAGCCAGGGCTTGACGGCCGGCGGCGCGTCCTCCGCCGCCGGGGCGACGTCCTGCGTCAGGCGCGACAGCGTGATCATGCAGTGCATGGGGTCGCGGACGGGATCGCTGTCGTACGCGGCGATGGCCGACCGCGCCCGCGCCACCGACGGGTCCGCCGGCGGCGGGTTGCGCGCCATCAGCCGGCCCAGCAGCCCTCCGGGGCGCGGCGGGTCGGCCGGCAGCGTGGGACCGAGTTCCTCGGGCCCCTTGCGCTGGACGACGGCCCGCCCGCCGGCTCCCGGCGCGTGCGCGCCCTGCCCGCCGTGTTCCGCACGGGCGGCGCGCTGGACGGGCGCCGGACCGGCCATGGCCCGGCTCGCGTTGGCCTCGGCCTCCCGCTCGAAGCGGTCGCCCGGGTCGCTGACCCGCAGCCCGTGGCCCGTGTCCGTCCCCGAGACCGACCCCTGCCGCTGCTGGATCACATGGGTGAGCTCGTGGGCGGAGGGTGTGCCGGTCAGCGCCACCGGCCCCGAGGACGACGTCCCTGCCGGAGGTGTACGCCCGGGCCCCGATCTCGGCCGCGGACCGCTGCGCCAGGGGACCGGAGTGCACCCGTACGTCGGAGAAGTCGGCGCCGAGCCGGCTCTCCATCTCCTCGCGCAGCGGCCCGTCGAGGGGCCGTCCGGGCGAGCGGAGCACCTCGTGCGCGGCCGCCGGCCGGCCCGCCGCGTCCTCGCGCCCGGTGCCGGCGCCGTGGCTCGCCGCGAGCATGCGCGTCACCGCCGCGTTGCCCACGGTCCGCTGGAGCGCCGTCAGTGTTTGCGGGGCGGGAGGGGCGGGAGCGGGGGCCGGACCGACGCCGTCCTTGGCGGCATCGGCTGCTGCCTTGTCACGAGCGGGGATACGCATGGGGCGTGCCTCTCGGGAGGTGTCGCGGGACGTGCACCTGCCTATCCGGGGCGATCCACCGGGCGGGATGCCCCTTCGGGCACACCCGGGGGAAGCCCACCTGTTCCCGGGCGCCCGGACAGGACCTGGCGCCTGGCATATTGCGCAGAAACCTGCACCGGATCGCGGCGGTCACACGGATGTGGAGCCGTTCTCCGCCCGGCTCGAATGACCGTGCACGACACGGCGCGAAGGCCGGTCCGGCAGCGCCCGGCCGTGACAATCTGCTGGCCAGCACAAGGCTTTGGAGCGGAAGAGAGCACGTCCCGTGGGTGTCACTGTCAATCCCACCGTCAGCAGGCGCCGACTGGGTTCGGAGCTGCGCCGGCTCCGGGAGGTCAGCGGTATGACGACGCAGCAGGTGGCGGCGAGCCTGCTGATTTCCCAGCCCAAGATCAGTCTGCTGGAGAACGGCCGGCGCCTCATCAAGCCGCGTGACGTCCGGGACCTCTGCGGGCTGTACGGGGTCCGGGACCAGCGGCGCGTCGACCAACTGATGCAACTGGCCCGCGAATCGGGCCGGCAGGGCTGGTGGAACGCCTACGACGACATCCCGTACGGCGCCTACATCGGCCTGGAGGCCGAGGCCGCCACGATCCGTGTCTACGAGCCCTTGGTGATCCCCGGACTGCTCCAGACCGCCGCCTACGCGCGGGCGGTCATCGCAGGAACGATCCCTCAAGCGACTGCCGAACAGGCCGCCACACGCCTCCGGGTGCGGATGCGGCGCCAGGACCGGCTGTGCGAGCCGGGCAACCCGCTGCGCTTATGGGTCGTGCTGGACGAATCGGCGCTGCGGCGCGTGGTGGGCGGCCGCGAGGTCATGTGCGAGCAGTTGGACCACGTGACCCGCCTCGGCGCCCAGCCGCACGTCACCGTTCAGGTTCTCCCCCACTGCGCGGGTGCGCACCCGGGCGTCTCGGGACCGTTCTCGCTGATCGAGTTCGCCGATTCCACGGACGCGACCGTGGTGTACCTGGAGAGGTTCACCAGTGACCTTTATCTGGAAAAACGATCCGACGTGCGGCGCTACAGCGACATGTACGCGCACTTGCAGGCCCGGGCGCTGAGCCCGGACAGCACCCGGAGCTTCCTCGAGGAAGTCATCGAGGCGCATGCGGGCACGGAGTTCCCGGCCGGGCGCCGATGAGCCCCTGGACGGCGCGTCCAGGGGCTCGGTCACCGAGGGGCGGACCGGATGGGGAAACGGTCACGCCTGCGGCGGGTTAGTCCTGTCGGGTTGTCGCACTCCGGCGGTTCCGCTTCATGGCGAAGAAGGCCGAGCCTCCGATGAAGGCCAGCGCGACCGCGGTCGCGGCGGCGATGCTCGTCTCGCTGCCTGAATCGGTCGTGGCGAGGTTCTGCGACGCCGGCTTCGGCTGCCGGTCGGTGGCGGCGCTCACGGGAGCGAAGTTGACGGTCTTGGCGGTGTGGCCGGGGCGGAACTGACCCAGCGCGTCGTCGAGGCCGCCGGGCAGGAAGTCGGCCCACGGGGGCTTGCCCTGGTCGGGACCGCCCTGGTCGTGGTCGGGCTTGCCGTGGTCGGGCTTGCCGTGGTCGTCGGGACCGTCGTGACCGTGGCCGGGCTTGCCGTGGTCGTCGTCGCGACCGTGCTCGCCCTCGTGGCCCTCGTCGTCCTCGTCCTCGTCGTCGTGACCGTGGTCGTGGTCGTGATCGCCCGAGTCACCCTTTTCGCCCTTGTCACCGCGGGGACCCTTGGGACCGGCGGGTCCTGCCGGTCCTGCGGGTCCGGCGGGTCCGGCAGGTCCGGCCGGTCCAGCGGGTCCCGCGGGTCCTACGGGTCCGGCAGAACCGGTGGGTCCGGCGGGGCCGGGGCTGCCGTCGGGGCCGGGTGCGCCGGGGGCGCCGGGGGCGCCGGGAGCACCGGGTGCACCGGGGCTGCCGGACGGGCCGGGAGCGCCGGGGCTGCCATCGGGGCCGGGTGCGCCGGGGGCGCCGGGAGCACCGGGGGCACCAGGGCTACCGGACGGGCCAGGAGCGCCGGGGGCACCAGGGGCGCCCGGGCTGCCGTCAGGACCGGGGGCGCCGGGTGCACCAGGGGCGCCGGGGCTGCCGGACGGGCCGGGGGCGCCGGGTGCACCGGGGGCGCCAGGCGCGCCGGGGCTACCGGACGGGCCAGGGGGGCCGGGCTCACCCGTCGGGCCGGGCGAGCCGGTCGGGCCGGGCGAGCCGGTGGGGCCGGGCGAGCCGGTGGGGCCGGGCGAGCCCGTCGGTCCGGGAGGTCCGGGCGGACCGGCGGCGCAGCTCGGCACCGTGATGGTGTTGTTGTCCATCGTGACCGCGGCCTCACGCGCCAGGGCGCGGCCTTCGATCACGGCGCTGTTGTTCAGCGTGATGGACTGCATGGCCAGGATGGTGCCCTTGAACTGGGTGGTCGTGCCGAGGGTGGCGGAGCTGCCCACCTGCCAGAACACGTTGCAGGCGTTTGCTCCGTTGATGAAGGCCACGGCACTCGCCGAAGCCGTGGTCAGGGTCGAGGGGATCCGGAAGATGAAGACCGAGTTGGGGTCGCCCTGGCCGTCGAGGGTGACCGTCCCGGTGAGTTGCAGGGACGGCGGGGACGCCGGGGCCGTGTAGACGCCGGGCCCCAGCGTCAGTCCGCCGATCTCGTCCGAAGCGAGAATGGTGCCGGGCCCCCGGCCTGCCGCGTCGTCGTAGGCGACGACGAGGTCGGACTTCGCCTGGGCGGCGGCGGCGTTGGGGGCTACGCGAATCACCCCGTTGACGGTGCCGGGCGGGAAGCCGGTCACCGACGTGCCCGGATAGAGGCCCAGGTCGCCGTTGATGACGGTGGGGTTCGTGTTGGTGACCGTCGAACCGGCCAGGACCCCGTAACTGGCGGTGGTCCCCAGCAACACGGGGGCTTCCGCGGCGTGGGCGAGGGTCGGGACCAGGGAGGCCGACGCCACGAGCGCTGCGGGGAGGAGGGCGAAGGCTCCCCGTTTGAGCATGGTGCGGTGAGGTCTTCTGTCGGATGGACCCGACCGGATGACATCTGGTGCCATAGCAGGACCTTTCTTGTTGCTTCGGGTCTCAGACCTCCCGAAGGAGGATCCCGAGCGCCCGCGACGATGGCGACTCAGGGCCGCGAGCCCCCCTGCCCGCGCCGGCGTGCAGGCTTCCCCTGAGCGGGGACCGAGAGCGATTGCCTGCCCGAGGTAGTGATACGCCGTCACGCATGCGTAGTCACGCATATTTCACAGCAATAGGCCGCAAATCGGAAAAAATGGTCTATGTGAGGGACGTGACGTCAGGAATCGCCGATCCGGCAGGACAGCAAGAAGCCGGACAGCCCGCGCAGGGGCTGTCCGGCTTCGGCGAAGATCAGGTCAAGTCAGATCAAGTCAGGTCGGATCGGTCACGTCAGGGCCAGACCAGGCAGTACGGCTGGTGGCCCGCCTCGTGCAGGCGGTGGGAGAAGTCCTGCCACTCGTGGAGCAGCTGGTAGACGTTGAAGGCGTCGCTCGGGCCGCCGCGGTCCGGGACCGTGGACCAGATGAAGGCCGCCGCGCCCACCGATTCCTCGCCGATGCCGCGCAGCGGGTCGACCACCGTCATGGGGAGCTTGACCACCGCGTAGTCGGGGTGGAGGACGACCAGCTCCAGGGGCGGGACCTTGTGGAGGGGTATGCCCTCGATGCCGGTCAGGACCATCGCGGCCACCGTCTCCGGCTTGATCTTGGTGAAGAGGCCGCCCATGCCGAGCTCGTCGCCGCCCAGCTCCTCGGGCCGCATCGTGACCGGGACGCGGGCGGCCGTGGCGCCGTCGGGGGCGCCGAAGTACTTGTACGTCACTCCCATGCCGCGACCCTTGGGCAGATCCTCCGCCGGCGTCGTGGGTCCCGGAACGGCGTCGGCCGCCTCGGTGGCACGCCGGCGGTGCTTGCCCCGGCGGCGGGCCTCGCGGGCTTCGCGGGCGCGCTGCGGATCGAGGCCGTCCGTACCCTCGCCCGGTCCACCACCGCGTTGCATATCTCCACCCGACTGGTCTTGCTTGCCCCGGCCCCGCGGCCCCCGCCACGCAGCCTGATCATCATGGCAGTGACCTCCCCCGCGGCGACGCGGTGAAACGCCCGTCCGCAAGTCTGTCGCGGCCCTCTGAGACCATGGCTGGTGTGAGCTACCCGTACCCGTATGAAGCCCCAGTTTCGCAGACGCTCTTCGAGCGCGCCTCCCTCGTGACCCCCGGCGGCGTGAACTCTCCCGTGCGCGCCTTCCGCGCCGTGGGCGGTACGCCCCGGTTCATGGTGTCCGGCACCGGTCCGTACCTCACCGATGCCGACGGGCGCGAGTACGTCGACCTCGTGTGCTCGTGGGGACCGATGATCCTCGGCCATTCCCACCCCGAGGTGATCGCGGCCGTCCAGGCGGCCGTGGCCCGCGGCACCTCCTTCGGCACGCCCGGCGAGGGCGAGGTGGCGCTCGCCGAGGAGATCGTGGCGCGCATCGAGCCCGTCGAGCAGGTGCGGCTCGTCTCCTCGGGGACGGAGGCCACGATGTCGGCGATCCGGCTGGCGCGCGGTTTCACCGGCCGTGCCAAGGTCGTCAAGTTCGCCGGCTGCTACCACGGCCATGTGGACGCGCTGCTGGCCGCGGCCGGTTCCGGCCTCGCGACCTTCGCGCTGCCGGACACCCCCGGTGTGACGGGCGCGCAGGCCGGCGACACGATCGTGCTCCCCTACAACGACCTGGAAGCGGTCCGGGCGGCCTTCGCCGCGCACCCCGGCGAGATCGCCTGCGTGATCACCGAGGCCGCGCCCGGCAACATGGGCGTCGTGACCCCGGCCGAGGGCTTCAACCAGGGGCTCGCGGACCTCTGCCGCGAGAACGGCGCCCTGTACATCTCCGACGAGGTCATGACCGGCTTCCGTACCTCCCGCGCCGGCTGGTACGGCGTCGACGGGGTCAAGCCCGACCTGATGACCTTCGGCAAGGTCATGGGCGGCGGCTTCCCGGCCGCGGCCTTCGGCGGCCGCGCCGACGTCATGGGCCACCTCGCGCCCGCCGGCCCGGTCTACCAGGCCGGCACCCTCTCCGGTAACCCGATCGCCACCGCCGCCGGCCTCGCGCAGCTGCGCCTGCTCGACGCGGCCGCGTACGAGAAGGTCGACGCGGTCTCGAAGGAGATCCAGGGCCTGGTCAGCGGGGCGCTGGCCAAGGAGGGCGTGGCGCACCGGCTGCAGACCGCGTCAAACATGTTCTCCGTCTTCTTCACCGAGGACGAGGTGCGCAACTACGACGACGCCAAGAAGCAGGAGAGCTTCCGCTTCAACGGCTTCTTCCACTCGATGCTGGCGCAGGGCGTCTACCTGCCGCCGTCCGCCTTCGAGTCCTGGTTCGTGTCCACCGCCCACGACGAGCGGGCGATCGAGCGCATCGCGGCAGCGCTGCCCGCCGCCGCCCGAGCCGCCGCGGAGGCCACCGCATGAGCAGCAGCGAGATCACCGTCGTGCACCTGGTGCGCCACGGAGAGGTGCACAACCCGGACGGGGTCCTGTACGGGCGCCGGGAGGGGTACCACCTCTCCGAGCTGGGCCGGCAGATGGCGGACCGGGTCGCCGAGCACTTGAAGGGCCGGGACATCTCCTACGTGGTGTCCTCCCCGCTGGAGCGGGCGCAGGAGACGGCGGAGCCGATCGCCAAGGCCCACGGCCTGGGCCTGGCGACCGACGCCCGGCTGCTGGAGGCGGAGAACGTCTTCGAGGGCAAGACCTTCGGCGTCGGGGACGGCGCGCTGCGCAAGCCCGGCAACTGGAAGCACCTGACGAACCCGTTCAAGCCCTCCTGGGGCGAGCCGTACGTCGACCAGGTGGTCCGGATGATGAGCGCGCTGGAGGCCGCGCGCGACGCGGCCCGCGGCCACGAGGCGGTGGCGGTCAGCCACCAGCTGCCGATCTGGATCGTGCGCAGCTTCGCGGAGAAGCGCCGGCTGTGGCACGACCCGCGCCGCCGCCAGTGCACCCTCGCCTCGCTGACGTCCTTCACGTTCCAGGGCGACAAGCTGGTGTCGGTGGGCTACAGCGAGCCGGCCCGGGACCTGGTCCCGGCGCACCTGCTGGCCGGGGCGAAGCCGGTGAAGGGCGCGTCCAAGGCCTTCGGTGCCTGACGGATCGTTACGCCGATCCGTCCTCGGCCGACGCTCTGTTACGAACCGTTACAGCTTTACCTAAATAAATACAAGTTGCGCCGGGAATCACCCTTCCAGTGTCGCAAGCAGCTCCGAATTGTCCGTTTATATGGATTCGGTGTGAGCTTGCGAGGGACGACGGGGAGGGTGGCGTGCGCGACTTCAGTCGAAGGGGAGTGCTCGGACTCGGACTTGGGGCTGCCGCCGCGGTGGGGATCGCGGGCTGCGGCGCGCCCGGCAAGGCCGGGCCCGGCACCCCCGGGCCGGTCAAGAATCCCAAGCCCGGCGGGAAGCCGGCGGCCAAGCTCATCGGTGACGGCTCCACCGCCGACACCGGTCCGCAGCCGAACCAGCCGGACCGGCCCGTCCCCCTGCAGCCGGGCGAGACCCCGCCGCAGTTCGTCGTCTTCAGCTGGGACGGCGCGGGCGAGATCGGCAACGGCCTCTTCCCGCGCTTCCTGAAGCTGGCCAAGGACCACGGCGCGGCCATGACCTTCTTCCTCTCCGGCATCTACCTGCTGCCCGAGGCGAAGCGGAGCCTCTACCAGCCGCCGAACAACCCGGTCGGGGCCTCGGACATCGGCTACCTCAAGGACGAGAACGTCCGCTCCACCCTGAAGTACGTCCGCGAGGCATGGCTCGACGGGCACGAGATCGGGACGCACTTCAACGGCCACTTCTGCGGCGGGTCCGGCTCCGTCGGCCGGTGGACCCCGGAGGACTGGCGCAGCGAGATCGACCAGGCCGTGTCGTTCGTCACCAACTGGCGCACCCACACCGGTTTCACCGATCTCGACCCGCTGCCCTTCGACTACCGCAAGGAGCTGGCCGGCGCCCGCACCCCCTGCCTCCTCGGCCGGGACAACCTGCTGCCGACCGCCCAGGGGCTGGGCTGGCGCTACGACTCCAGCTCGCCCGGCGGCCTCCAGGTCTGGCCGGTGCGCCGGTCCGGCATCTGGGACCTGCCCCTGCAGTCCCTGCCCTTCCCCGGGCACTCCTTCGAGGTGCTGTCGATGGACTACAACATCCTCGCCAACCAGTCGAAGAACACCACGAGGGGCGTGCCCGCCAACTACCCGGCCTGGCGCACCCAGGCCACGGCCACCTACCTCGGCGGCTTCCGGCGGGCCTACGAGACCAACCGCGCGCCGCTCTTCATCGGTAACCACTTCGAGGAATGGAACGGCGGCATCTACATGGACGCCGTCGAGGAAGCCCTCAAGGGCATGGCGGACAAAAGGGACGTACGGCTCGTATCCTTCCGGCAGTTCACCGACTGGCTGGACGTCCAGGACCCCAACGTGCTGGCCAGGCTCCGCGGTCTCGGCCCGGGCCAGTCGCCCGCCGGCGGCTGGAACACGTACCTGACCGCGGCCTGAGCGTGGCCCGACCGCGGCCCGGCTCGCGGCCCGACCGTGGCCGGTCTCCGCCCGTCCATTGCCTGACCAGGGCATTGACAGCCCCGCGGGGGGCGCGGTAGATCCGCGAATTGCTCATGCGAAACTTTTCACATGAGCCTTAGCCGAGCCCGTGCCCGTCGAAACAGCCGCCGCTCGACCGGCGGCCGTGCCACCCTGCTGACCGCGGTGGCCGTCGCGGGCGTCATGACCCTGACGTCCTGCACCGGCTCGGACGGCGGCAAGGCGACCTCCACCGGTGGCAACTACGTCACGGGCGCGACCGGGATCACCACCGCTGCCAAGGGGGAGCGCGACGAGGCCCCCAAGCTCGACGGCGAGACCGTCGACGGCAAGACGCTGGACACCACCACCCTCAAGGGCAAGGTCGTCGTCCTCAACATCTGGGGCTCCTGGTGCCCGCCGTGCCGCGCCGAGGCCCCCGACTTCGCGAAGGTCTCCAAGGAGCTGGCCGACGCCGGCAAGGACGTCGCCTTCGTCGGCATCAACACCCGGGACTTGAGCGTGCAGAACGCGGTCTCCTTCGAGGAGTCCTTCGGGATCACCTACCCGAGCCTCTACGACCCCGCCGGGAAGCTGATGCTCCGCTTCCCCAAGGGCACGCTCAACCCGAACGCGATCCCCTCCACGATCATCCTCGACCGGGAGGGCAAGATCGCCGCCCGCACCCTGGCCCCGCTGGGCGAGGAGAGACTGCGCTCGATGATCGACCCGATCCTCGCGGAGCAGTGACCTCGTGGTCGAGTACGTGCTGGCCGCCGAGGCGACCGGGGTGAACACCACCGTCCTGAACGGGGCGCTGCTGCTGGCGCTGCCCATCTCGGTCCTCGCCGGGCTGGTCTCCTTCTTCTCGCCCTGCGTCCTCCCGCTGGTCCCCGGCTACCTCTCCTACGTGACCGGCGTCAGCGGCGCCGACCTCGCCGAGGCGCGGCGCGGGCGGATGCTGGCGGGCGCGGCCCTGTTCATCACGGGCTTCACCGTCGTCTTCGTCTCCACCGGCGCGCTCTTCGGCTACTTCGGGGAGACCCTCCGGGAGAACAACGAGATCATCTCCCGGGTCCTGGGCGGCCTGGTGATCGTTCTCGGCCTGTTCTTCATGGGCGCGATCCCGGGTCTGACGATGCGGGAGTTCCGCTTCCACAAGAAGCCGACGGCGGGCCTGATCGGCGCCCCGCTGCTCGGCGTGCTCTTCGGTGTCGGCTGGACCCCCTGCATGGGCCCGACCCTCGCGGCCGTCACCACGCTCTCCCTCGACCAGGCGAGCGCAGGCCGGGGCGCGCTGCTGACCGTCGCCTACTGCCTCGGGCTCGGACTGCCGTTCATCCTCACCGCGATCGCGTTCCGCAAGGCGCTCGGTGCGTTCGGCTGGGTGAAGAAGCACTATGCGTGGGTGATGCGCATCGGCGGAGGCATGCTGATCCTGACCGGCCTGCTGCTCGTCACAGGAATGTGGGCCAGCATCGTCAGCGACATGCAGAGCTGGACCCAAAGCTTCACGGTGGGGATCTGAGGACTACACGGACATGAGTACGACTGACAAGGCACCCACCGGGGCGTCGCCCGAGTCCGCCGCGGCGGACACCACCGACGCCACCGACTCCGCCGCAGCGGACCCCGCGGAGGCCGTGGCCGGAGCCCAGCTCTCCACCGCCCCGCTGGAGGACAGCCCGAGCGGGCCGGCCGTCGGCATCGGCGTGATCGGCTGGGCCCGCTGGTTCTGGCGGCAGCTCACCTCCATGCGGGTGGCGCTGATCCTGCTCTTCCTGCTCTCCCTGGGCGCCATCCCCGGCTCCCTCATCCCGCAGAGCAACGTCGACGAGATGAAGGTCGCCGCGTGGAAGCAGACCCACGCCTCGTGGGTGACCGTCGCCGAGAAGCTCCAGCTCTTCGACGTCTACAGCTCGGTGTGGTTCTCCGCGATCTACCTGCTGCTGTTCATCTCGCTGGTCGGCTGCATCCTGCCGCGCTCCTGGCAATTCGTCGGCCAGCTCCGCGGCCGTCCGCCGGGCGCCCCCAAGCGGCTCGACCGGCTCCCCGCCCACACCACCTGGCGCACCGGCAAGACCCCGGACGAGGTCCTCTCGTACGCCACGGCCGTGCTGCGCGGGCGCCGCTTCCGCACCGAGGCCGGCAAGGGGCACGTCGCGGCGGAGAAGGGCTACCTCCGCGAGGCCGGCAACCTGATCTTCCACGTCGCACTGATCGTGATGCTGGTGGCCTTCGCCTGGGGCCAGTACTTCAAGTCCGAGGGCGGCAAGCTGGTCCTGCGCGGCAGCGGCTTCTCGAACACCCTCACCCAGTACGACGACTTCAAGGCCGGCACCCTCTTCCACCCCGACGACCTGCCGCCGTTCAGCTTCACGCTGGACCGGTTCGACGCGACGTACGAGATGAGCGGCCCGCAGAAGGGCACCCCGCGCGACTTCAAGGCGTACGTCACCTTCAGCGAGGGCGCCGACGGCAAGCCGCAGAAGCGCGAGATCCAGGTCAACAAGCCGCTCCAGGTCGA
The DNA here is from genome assembly GCF_040651555.1 of Streptomyces sp. NPDC048424. Classification (NCBI taxonomy): domain Bacteria; kingdom Bacillati; phylum Actinomycetota; class Actinomycetes; order Kitasatosporales; family Streptomycetaceae; genus Streptomyces; species Streptomyces sp. NPDC048424. The sequence continues at coordinate 34,236 of NZ_JBEZKE010000002.1, forward strand.
CGGCTCCAAGGTCTACCTGCTGGGCCACGGCTACGCGCCGATCCTCTCGGTGACGGACCCCACCGGCAAGGTGATCTACAAGGACGCCGTGCCGATGCTCCCGCAGGACTCCAACCTCACCTCGACCGGAGCCGTCAAGGTCACCGACGGCTACAAGGACAAGGACGGCAAGGCGGAGCAGCTCGGCTTCAACGCCGTCTTCGTGCCGACCTACGCCGGCGAGGGCATGGGCACGATGTTCTCGCAGTTCCCGGCCCTGCTCCAGCCGCGCCTCATGCTCAACGCCTGGCACGGCAGCCTCGGCGTGGACTCGGGCCTGCCGCAGAACGTGTACGTGCTCAAGACGGACAAGATGCAGTCCTTCAAGGACGAGTCCGGCGAGCCGTTCAAGCAGAAGCTCAAGGTCGGCGACACGATGACCCTGCCGAACGGCGCGGGCACCGTGAAGTTCGAGGGCATCGAGCGGTGGGCCACCTTCTCCGTCACCCACCAGCCCGGCAGCGGCCTCGCCCTCGCCGGCGCGATCGCCGCCATCGCGGGCCTGGCCGGGTCCCTGTTCATCCAGCGCCGCCGGATCTGGGTCCGCGCGGTGGCCGGCCCGGACGGCGTGACCGTCGTCGAGATGGCGGGCCTGGGCCGCAGCGAGTCCACCAGGCTCCCGCAGGAGCTGGCGGCCCTCGCCGCCGCGCTGCACCAGCAGGCGCCGACCGCGCCCGCCGCACTTGCCGAACCACGTGTCGAAGAAACCCCTGAAGGAGAGCGCGGATGACGCCGCTCGCAGCCGCAGCCAATGAGAACCTGGCTCAGATCAGCAACTACCTGATCTATTCGTCGATGGCGGTCTACACGCTCGCCTTCTTCGCGCACATCGCCGAGTGGACCTTCGGCAGCCGCAGCAAGGTGGCCCGTACGGCCGCCGCGCTGACCGGGGCCGAGCAGGACGGGGCCGGCGCCGCGCCCGCCGTGCAGGTCCGCGGCAAGGGCGGCAGCACGGCCGTCCTCGATCAGCCGAAGGTCGTCACCCGCTCGGCCGCTGGCACCCGTGACGTGCCGGACGGCCCCGGCGCCGGCGGCGGCACCGTGCAGGGCGACCTGTACGGGCGGATCGCGATCTCGCTGACCGCGCTCGCCTTCCTCATCGAGGCGGGCGGCGTCCTCGCCCGTGCGATGTCGGTGCAGCGGGCCCCGTGGGGCAACATGTACGAGTTCTCGATCACCTTCTCCACGGTGGCCGTCGGCACGTACCTGGCGCTGCTCGCCCTGAAGAAGAACGTCCGCTGGCTCGGTCTGATCCTGGTCACCAGCGTGCTGCTGGACCTCGGCATCGCCGTCAAGATCCTCTACACCGACAGCGACCAGCTGGTCCCGGCCCTGCACTCGTACTGGCTGTGGATCCACGTCTCCACCGCGATCTTCTGCGGCGCGGTCTTCTACATCGGCGCGGCCGGCGCGGTCCTCTACCTCTTCCGCGACGCCTACGAGGGCCGGATCGCGAACGGCGGGACCGCGGGGAAGTTCTACGCGTCGGTCATGGAGCGGCTGCCCTCCGCGGCCTCGCTCGACAAGTTCTCGTACCGGATCAACGCGGCCGTCTTCCCGCTGTGGACCTTCACGATCATCGCGGGCGCGATCTGGGCGGGCGACGCCTGGGGCCGCTACTGGAACTGGGACCCCAAGGAGGTCTGGTCCTTCGTGACCTGGGTGGCGTACGCCTGCTACCTGCACGCCCGGGCCACCGCCGGCTGGAAGGGCCGCAAGGCCGCGTACCTCGCGCTCTTCGCCTTCGCCTGCTGGATCTGGAACTACTACGGCGTGAACATGTTCCTCAACGGCCTGCACTCCTACTCGGGCGTCTGACCGGCGGGAGTGGGACGCTGGTGGCATGTCTCTCGTGAGCCACGCCACCAGCGAGCGCCGCGGCGAGGACCGCTGGCTGCTCCGTTTCGAGCTGCACCTGCCGTACTCCTACGCGGCGCTCTGGCCCGCCCTGACCACGCCCGAGGGGCTGCGCGGCTGGCTGGCCGCGGCGGACGTCCTGGAGCGCAGGCTCGGCGGGGCGGTCACGCTGCGCTGGCTGAACACCGGGACCGTGGTGACCGGGCGGGTCACCGCCTGGGACGTGGAGCGGGTCGTGGAGTACACGGTCGCCGAGCACGGGCGGATCCGCTTCCACCTGGAGGCGGTCGGCACCGATTCGACGGTGATCCGGTTCGTGAACGAGCGGGGCGGGCCGGAGGACGAGCGCCTCGACTGCCTGGCCGGCTGGCACGAGCACTTCGAGCTGCTGGAAGCCGCCCTGTCCGGGCGGCCGGCGAACTGGGCGGCCTGGACGGACGCCCGCTGGTCGCAGCTGCGCGAGGCCTACGCCTCCTTCACCAGGGCCTGAGCCGACCGGGCCTGGGCCGACCGGCCTGATCCGCCGGGGCCCGAGCCGACCGGGCCGCCCTCACCACACCGGGCGCAGGGGCGGCAGCCCGCCCTCCCCGTGGAGTGCGCGCACGAGGTGCCCGAGCTCCCGGCGCAGGACCGGGAGGTCGGCGCTGCCGGCCAGCTCGGCCTCCAGCTCGTGCAGGATCCGCCCGGCGACGGCGAGGTGGGCATGGGCCGCCCCCGTCAGCACGACCAGCTTGCGGCGGCCGCCCCCGGGATGCGGCTCGCGCCGGACGTAGCCGCGCTTCTCCAGGTCGTCGACGATCTGACCGGCGGCCTGCTTGGTCACCCCGAGCCGTTCGGCGAGCTCGGTGGCGGTGGCGCCGGGCCCCTTCAGGACCTGGAAGGTCATGCCGTGCAGGGGGCGCAGGTCCGCGTAGCCGGCCTCGCCGACGCGCCGGGTGAACTCTCCCAGCATCAGTTGGAAGCCCAGGCCGAGCAGGAAGGTCAGCTCGACGCCCTCGTTCTCTTCTCTCGTCACGCAAATATGGTGACACGACTGAGTCAAGCTGCTTTACTCACCCCTGTCGAGTAAAGCAGCTTGACTCAATCGCGCCCGAGAAGACGAGGACCGCCTTGCACGTCATCACCGTTTCGCCCGAGCACGTCACCGTCACCCCGAACGCCACCATGACCGGCCACGCCGCCCCCAGCCGCGGCAGCTCCGAGCTCAGCACCTGGCACGTCGACATGGCCGCCGGCAACACCGGCCCCGAGCACTGCGTCAACCGGCAGGTCTGGCTGCTCACCGCCGGCTCCCTGGAGGTCACCTGCGACGGCCGCACCGAGAAGGTCGCCGCCGGCCGGACCCTGGTCCTTCCGCCCGACGTACCGCGCCGGATCCACGCCCCCGAGCACTTCGAGGCGTACGTGGCCATGCGCGCCGACGGCGTGGTCACCGTCCCGGGCACCGAGGGCACCCGCGTCCTGCCCTGGGCGCAGTGACCCGGACGGCTCAGGAGCGCGCGGCCGCCGCGCCCGGGTTCTGGGCCGCCGGGTCCGGGGCCGGTGCCCCGGCCCCGGCGCCCGCCCCGGACACCACCCGGCCGGCGCCCGGCCGTCGCAGGCCCGCCGCGCTGACCGCCGCCGCCACGAGCACCGCCGCGAAGGGGACCAGCAGCGCGGCCCGGTACCCCTCCAGCGGGACGGCGAAGGAGGCCGACACCGCCGTCACCGCCGACAGCCCGAGCGCCGCCCCGAACTGGAAGGCCGTGTAGAGCAGCCCGCCCGCGAGCCCCTGCTCCGCCTCCTCCACGCCCTCGGTGGCCACGATCGTCAGCGGCCCGTAGACGAGCGCGAAGGCGAGCCCCAGCAGGACCAGGCTCGGCAGCATCGCCAGGTACGACCAGTCGGCGCCCAGCGGCAGGAACAGCCCGTACGACAGCGCCGCCAGCAGCAGCCCGCCGAAGATCAGCCGGCCGTTGCCGAACCGGGCCACCAGCTTCGGCACCACCGTCGGCGAGAGCACCGCGTCGATCCCGATCACGATCATCGCGAAGCTCGTCTGCAGCGTCGACCAGCCCCGCAGCTCCTGGAGGTAGAGCACCACCAGGAACTGGAAGCCGAAGAACGCGCCCGCGAACAGCAGCCCGGCGGCATTGGCCCGCCGTAGCGGCCCGGAGCGCAGGATCCCGAGCCGCACCAGCGGCTCGGCGGCCCGCCGCTCCACGGCGGCGAACACCCCCAGCAGCGCCAGCCCCGCCGCCACCGTGGCGGCCGTCGCCCAGGCCCCGGCGTGCGCCGCCCGCTCGACGCCGAGCACCAGCAGCACCACGGCGGCGGTGACCAGCAGCCCGCCCGCCAGGTCCAGGCGCTGCCCCGGTGCCCGCCGGGGCCGGGGCGACTTCGGTACGAGGACCAGCGCCGCCGACAGGATCAGCACGGCCAGCGCCACCGGCGCGAAGAACACCCAGCGCCAGTCGGCCGAGGCCAGCAGCCCGCCCGCGACCAGGCCGACGGAGAACCCGCCGGCCGCCGTGCCCGAGTAGACGAGCAGCGCCTTGTCCCGCTGCGGCCCCTCGTCGAAGCCGGTGGTGATGACCGACAGGCCCGCCGGGGTCATGAAGGCCGCCGCGACCCCCGTCACGAACCGGGCGGCGATCAGCTGCCACCCCTCGGTGGCGAGCCCGCCGAGGCCGGAGAAGAGGAGGAAGACGGTGAGCCAGCCGACGAACATCTGCCGCCGCCCGAACAGGTCGGCCGCCCGGCCGCCCAGCAGCATGAAGCCGCCGTAGCCGAGGACGTAGGCGCTCATCACCCACTGCAGTTCGCCGGTGCCGAGCCCGAGATCGGCGCGGATGGACGGCAGGGCGACGTTCAGCATCGCGACGTCGATGCCTTCCAGGAAGATCGCGCCGCACAGGACAAGCAGCACGCCGAGACGGCGTCCGCGGATTCTCTCTTCGGTCATGACCACCACCCTCGTCCGCGGCCCGAGGAGGAACAACGCCGAAGAAGGCAACGTTCGTTCAGTCATGCTGACCGATCGCGACGAGCTGGACTGCTTCCTGATCCTCGCCGAGAAACTGCACTTCGGCCGCACCGCCGAGCGCATGCTGCTCTCCCGCGCCCGCGTCAGCCAGCTCGTCCAGCGCCTGGAGCGCCGCGTCGGCGCCCCGCTCTTCCTGCGCACCAGCCGCAGGGTCGCCCTCACCGCCCTCGGCCGGCAGCTGCGGGACGACCTCGAACCCCACCACCGGGGCATCGCCGCCGCCCTGGAACGCGCCGCGGCCACCGCCCGCGCCGCCGACGGCGTCCTGCACGTCGGCTTCACCACCCCGCCCACCGGGGAGCTCGTCCTCAAGGCGGCCGAGGCCCTGCGCGCCACCCACCCCGGGCTTGCGGTCGAGGTGTGCGAGGTGCCGCTCTCCGATCCGTACGGGCAGCTGCGCAGCGGCGACTTCGACGTGCAGGTGGCCGAATTCCCGGTCCGGGAGGACGATTTGGGGGAGGGGCCCGCGCTGCTCACCGAGGCCCGGGTACTGGCCGTGGCCGCCGGGCACCCGCTGGCCGGGCGGGACTCGGTGTCGCTGGAGGAGCTGGCCGGGGTTCCGCTGCTGACCATCGCCGGGGACCTGCCGCCGTACCGCCGGGAGGCCCAGAGCCCGGCGCGCACCCCGGCCGGGCGGCCCATCCGGCGCGGACCGGAGGTGACCAACATGCAGGAGGCGCTGATGCTGGTCGCGGCCGGCCGTGGCGCCCTGCTGACGGCGGCCCACACGGCCACGTACTACGCCCGCCCGGGCGTCTCCTACGTCCCCTTCACCGACGCCGAGCCGGTCGGCTACGGCCTGGTCTGGCGGGCGGCCGACAACTCGGGCGCCGTCCGGGCCTTCGCCCGCGCCGCCCTCGCGGCGGCGGCCGCGAAACCCGGGCCGCCGGTCGCCTAGGTCCGGGCAGGACCCGGGACCGCCCGGCCGGAGGGGCGGCTTCTAGTCCTCGTTCTGGTCCCGGCCCTTGTCCTTCTTGTCCTTGTTCTCCTGCTCCTCGCGCAGGGACTTCAGGAACTCCGGATTGTCGTCCGGCGCGACCCACTGGGTCCGCCCCCGGGCCCCGCGGCCGCCCCCTCCGACGGCCGAGCGCTTCTTGCCCGCGAACAGCCACACCACCGGCCCGACGATCGAGAAGAGCAGGATGATGATCACCCAGACCACCTTGGGGAGGTGCTTGACCTCTTCCTCGGGCGTGTTCAGGCAGTCGATGAAGGCATAGATGGTCAGCGCGAGGATCAGCAGGAACGGCAGATAGCGCAGCACGGTGTGGAACCGACTCCCCGGCAGTGACGGCAGGCCCGCTCGGGCCCCGGTGACACCTCCAGAGTAGTTGGTGACGGATACTTGCCCCTATGGCTTACGACGATCTCCGCTCGCTGCTCCGGGCTCTGGAGCGGGAGGGCGACCTCAAGCGCATCAAGGCCGAAGTCGACCCGTACCTGGAGGTCGGGGAGATCGTCGACAGAGTGAACAAGGCGGGCGGCCCGGCGCTCCTCTTCGAGAACGTCAAGGGCTCGGCCATGCCGCTGGCCATGAACGTCTTCGGGACCGACCGCCGCCTCCTGAAGGCCCTCGGCCTCAAGTCGTACGGCGAGATCAGCGAGAAGATCGGCGGCCTGCTCAAGCCGGAGCTGCCGCAGGGCTTCATCGGGGTCCGCGAGGCCTTCGGCAAGCTCGGCTCGATGGTGCACGTGCCGCCGAAGAAGGTGAAGGGCGACTCCGCGCCCGTCCAGGAGGTCGTCCTCACCGGCGACGACGTGGACCTGGACCAGCTGCCGGCGCTCTTCACCTGGCCCAAGGACGGCGGGTCCTTCTTCAACCTGGGCCTGACCCACACCAAGCACCCCGAGACGGGCGTGCGCAACCTCGGCCTCTACCGCCTCCAGCGCCACGACAAGCGCACCATCGGCATGCACTGGCAGATCCACAAGGACAGCCGCAACCACTACGCGGTGGCCGCCAAGCGCGGCGAGCGGCTGCCCGTCGCGATCGCCTTCGGCTGCCCGCCCGCAGTGACGTACGCGTCCACCGCGCCGCTGCCGGGCGACATCGACGAGTACCTCTTCGCCGGCTTCGTCGCCGGCAAGCGGATCGAGATGGTCGACTGCAAGACCGTCCCGCTCCAGGTCCCGGCCAACGCGGAGGTCGTGATCGAGGGCTGGCTGGAGCCCGGCGAGATGCTTCCGGAGGGTCCCTTCGGCGACCACACCGGCTTCTACACCCCGCAGGAGCCCTTCCCGGCGCTGAAGATCGACTGCGTGACGATGCGCAAGCGTCCGCTGCTCCAGTCGATCGTCGTCGGCCGCCCGCCGACGGAGGACGGCCCGCTGGGCCGCGCGACGGAGCGCTTCTTCCTGCCGCTCCTGAAGATCATCGTGCCGGACATCGTGGACTACCACCTGCCCGAGTCGGGCGGCTTCCACAACTGCGCGATCGTCTCGATCGACAAGAAGTACCCGAAGCACGCGCAGAAGGTCATGCACGCCATCTGGGGCGCGCACATGATGTCGCTGACCAAGCTGATCATCGTGGTGGACGCCGACTGCGACGTGCACGACCTGCACGAGGTGTCCTGGCGGGCCCTCGGCAACACGGACTACTCCCGCGACCTCACCGTCGTGGAAGGCCCGGTGGACCACCTGGACCACGCCTCGTACCAGCAGTTCTGGGGCGGCAAGGCGGGCATCGACGCGACGAAGAAGCTGCCCGAGGAGGGCTACACCCGCGACGGCGGCTGGCCCGACATGGTCGAGTCCGACCCCGCGACCGCCGCCCTCGTGGACTCTCGCTGGAAGGAATACGGCCTGTGAGTTCCGAATTCGGCGGACCGGCGCTGTTCATCGGCGAGGACACGACCTTCATGCTCCTCATGCGCCCGCGGCTCGACCCCGCGGACCCGGGGGTCCGGGCCGCCGCCGAGCAGGCGGGCGTCTCGGCCGAGGAGTTCGCGGGCCCGGGCAACGTGTGGGCCCTGGTGCTGGACGACAGCTTCGAGTGCGACGGCGGCTTCGAGCTGCCCGGCCTGCGCGACGCCGAGGCCGACGACTTCGCGGAGCGGCTGCAGGCCGCGCTGGGCACCGGCGAGCCGTTCACCGTCGAGGCCGGCGCGGTGCTGCGGCTCGACGGCCGCCCGAACACCGACGCCCGCACGGGCGAGGGCTACGTGTTCACGGTCCACGCCACCCCGCCCGAGCCCGAGGGCGCCCCCACGGTCTCCCTGGAGACGGGCACGATCTCCCGCGCGAGCCTGCTGGCCGACCTCGAAGACTTCCGGAGAGCCCTCGCATGATGACGACCGCCGACGGGGTGATCGGGCGCGGCCCGGCGCCGCAGCAGACCGGCAAGGTGAAGGCGTTCCTGCGGCTCGTGATGATCGAGCACTCGGTCTTCGCGCTGCCCTTCGCCTACATCGCGGCGCTCACCGCCATGTTCCAGCTCGACCGGCGCGTGGACTGGGTCAAGCTGCTGCTCGTCACCGTCTGCATGGTGGGGCTGCGGACCTTCGCGATGGCGGCCAACCGGATCATCGACCGCGAGATCGACGCCCGCAACCCGCGCACGGCCGGCCGCGAGCTGGTCACCGGCGCGGTGTCGGTCCGCTCGGCCTGGACCGGCGCCGGGATCGCGCTCCTCGTCTTCCTCGGCTCGGCGGCGCTGCTGAACCCGCTCTGCCTGATGCTGGCGCCCGTCGCGGTGATCCCGATGGTGGTGTACCCGTACGGCAAGCGGTTCACGAACTTCCCGCACGCCATCCTGGGCCTGGCCCAGGCCATAGGGCCGATCGGGGCCTGGCTGGCCGTCACCGGCGAGTGGTCCTGGGACGCGGTGGTCCTGGGCCTGGCGGTGGGCGTGTGGATCGGCGGCTTCGACCTGATCTTCGCCTCCCAGGACGTGGCCTCGGACCGCGCGGACGGCGTCAAGTCCGTCCCGGCCCGCTTCGGCGTCCCCGCCGCCCTGTGGGGCGCCCGCGGCGCGCACGTCGTGACCACGGCCCTGCTGGCCTGGTACGCCCTCGCCACCGACGCGGGTCCGCTGTTCTGGGTGGGCCTGGCGATCGTCGTCGCCGCCTTCTTCTACGAGCACAGCATCGTGACCCCGCACGACCTGTCCCGCCTGAACCGCGCCTTCTTCACGGTCAACGGCTTCATCGGCATCGCCCTGTTCGTGTGCGCCCTGGCCGATCTCGTGGTGCGCGGCCTGACCTTCTGAGCAGCCCGGACCGGGCAGGTCGTCAGCCCGTGAGGGCGGGGCGCCGGCGGGGCGGGCGGCGGTGGAACAGGGCCGTCAGCACTCCGCCGACCAGGCCGCAGAGGTGGCCCTGCCAGCTGACGCCCGCGTCCGTCGGGAGGACGCCCGTCACGATCGTGCCGCCCCAGACGGCCGCGATGCCCACGGCCACGGCGACGCCCAGCACCTTGCGCTCCACGAAGCCGCGGACCAGCAGGTAGCCGAAGAGCCCGAAGACGACGCCCGAGGCGCCCAGGGTCATGGTGTTCGGCGGGGAGATCAGCCAGGTGCCGATGCCGTCCGCCAGCATGATCAGCCCGCACACCGCGAGGAAGTGCCGGATCCCGGACAGGGCCGCTATGAAACCGAGGACCAGCAGCGGAACGCTGTTGGAGGCGACGTGGTCGAAGCCGAGGTGGAGGAAGGACCCGGTGACGACGCCCGTCAGGCTGTCCGGGTCGCGGGCCACGATCCCGTACGCGTCCAGCGCGTGCCCGGTGGCGTAGTCGACGGCCTCCAGGACCCACAGCAGGGCCACCCAGCCCAGCATGAGCTTCGCGGCCGTCTTCGCGCGGTCGCTCTGGCTCCACTCGCCCTGATGCACCGTCGTGCTCGTCGTGCTCATCGTGTCCGTCCCCCTCGTAGCGCCCCAAGTACGGAACGTCCGGGCACCTTACCGAGTGCCCGCCCGGGGTGGCCGGATAGTCTCGGAGGTATGACTGAGCGCAAGCGCACCCCGTGGGTGGTCGGGGTTTCCGGGGCGTCCGGGACGCCGTACGCGGCGGCGGTGCTCCGCGGACTGCTGGCGGCGGGGGAGAGCGTCGACCTGGTGGTCAGCCGGGCCTCGCGGCTCACCCTGTTGGACGAGACCGGGATCGCCTTCCGCGACGCGCACTGGCGGGACGATCTGGGGGAGTGGCTGCAGCGGGGGGCCGACGGGAAGCCCGGGACCTTCGCGAGGCCGGCACTGGACGACGTCCGGTACTGGGGCGCCGGGGACCTGGCCGCAGGCCCGAGTTCGGGCTCGTACCCGGCCAAGGGGATGCTGATCGTCCCCGCGTCCACGGCCTGCGTGGCGGGGGTGGCGCTCGGACTGTCGAAGGACCTGCTCCAGCGCGTGGCGAGCGTGACGCTCAAGGAGCGGCGCCGGCTGGTGGTCGCGGTGCGGGAGACCCCGCTGAACGGACAGACGCTCAAGGCCCTGGTGGCGCTGGACGAGGCGGGCGCGGTCGTGCTGCCCGCCTCTCCGGCGTTCTACGCGGGTGCGACGCACATCCAGGATCTGGTGGACTTCGTCGCGGGGCGGGTGCTGGACGCGGCAGGGGTGCCGCACCGGCTGTACCGCCGTTGGGAGGGGGAGCTGGGAGGGTCCCGAACTCCCCGGGGGGCGAACGGTGGTGACTAGGCCTTCTTGCCGGACAGCGGCTTGCGGGCCTTGTCGACGCGGTAGGCGGCGGCGGGCTGGTGGGCACGGGATCGGTTGGCCAGCTCCTGGAGCTGTCGCATGTGTGCGTGTGCCATCTCGATCGTGAACACGGTGTACCACTCCTGAAGATCGTTATTGATCTGCTGAAAGATTTCACAGGGTGTTGACCCTGTGTGCCTTAGATTCTATACCTAGACTTGCAGGATCGCCGAATAATGGAAGGCTCCACGTAATGGACACGGTGGACAGGCAGCTCATCCAGGCACTCCGGGAGAACGGTCGTGCCTCGTACGCGGAGCTGGGCCGTCTCGTGGGCCTCTCCGGCCCCAGCGTCACCGACCGCATCAACCGTCTGGAGACGGCCGGTGTCATCACCGGCTACCGCGCGACCGTGGACTCGCGCTCGCTCGGCCTCGGCGTCACGGCGCTGATCGGACTCTCCATGTCCGATGCCGCCGACCACGAGGACGTGGCCCGGCGGCTGCGCGACCTCAACGAGATCGAGGACTGCTGGTTCATCGCGGGCGACGACTCCTTCATGCTCAAGGTGCGCGCCAACGACGTGGACGGCCTCGAGAAGATCATCCGCAGGCTGTCCGGCACCAAGGGCGTCTCGCGCACCCGCACCACCATCGTGCTCTCCACGAAGTGGGAGAACCGGGTCGGGGAGCTGCCCGAGGAAGCCTGAGAGTACGGTTGGGCAGGGTTCGCAGGACAGGCAGAGGCATCTAGAGGAGGCGACCGGTACATGGACGCTGGGCTCAAGCGTGAGCTGGAGGAGAAGGTCCGCTCCGGCGAGCGGCTGACCCGTGAGGACGGCATCGCCCTCTACGAGTCGGACGACCTGGCCTGGCTCGGTGGCCTCGCCCACGAGGTGCGCACGCGCAAGAACGGTGACGTCGTCCACTTCAACGTCAACCGGCACCTCAACATGACGAACGTGTGCACCGCCTCGTGCGCGTACTGCTCGTTCCAGCGCAAGCCGGGCGAGAAGGACGCGTACACGATGCGCATCGAGGAGGCCGTGCGCCTGGCCAAGGCCATGGAGAACGACAACCTCACCGAGCTGCACATCGTCAACGGCCTGCACCCGAACCTGCCGTGGCGCTACTACCCGCGCTCGCTCTCGGAGCTGAAGAAGGCGCTGCCGAACGTCTCGCTGAAGGCGTTCACGGCGACCGAGATCCACCACTTCGAGACGATCTCCGGCATGTCGGCCTCCGACATCCTGGACGAGCTGATCGAGGCCGGCCTGGAGTCGCTCACCGGCGGCGGCGCGGAGATCTTCGACTGGGAGGTGCGTCAGCACATCGTCGACCACCGCACCCACTGGGAGGACTGGTCGCGCATCCACCGGCTGGCGCACTCGAAGGGCCTCAAGACCCCCTCGACGATGCTGTACGGGCACATCGAGGAGCCGCGCCACCGCGTGGACCACGTGCTGCGGCTGCGCGAGCTCCAGGACGAGACCGGCGGTTTCCAGGTCTTCATCCCGCTGCGCTACCAGCACGACTTCGTGGACATGCAGGACGGCAAGGTGCGCAACAAGCTCCAGGCGCGCACCACGATGGCGACCGGCGCCGAGGCGCTGAAGACCTTCGCCGTCTCCCGCCTGCTGTTCGACAACGTGCCGCACGTCAAGGTCTTCTGGGTGATGCACGGTGTGCAGACCGCCCAGCTCGCGCTCCAGCACGGCGCGGACGACATGGACGGTTCGGTCGTCGAGTACAAGATCACGCACGACGCGGACAACTACGGCACCCCGAACAAGCTGGGCCGTGACGACCTGCTGGAGCTGATCCGGGAAGCGGGCTTCCGCCCGGTCGAGCGCAACACGCGCTACGAGATCATCCGCGAGTACCCTGGTCCGGACGCGGGTCTGCGCGAGACCCCGCAGGCCATGCGCGTCTGACGCGCCGTCGGCCCCGTCCGACACCTCTCACGGCGAGTTAACCCCGGCCCATGGGCCGGGGTTTAACTTTTCCTGGACGGGCCGATGAGGTAATGGGTAAACTTGCAAAATGACCCTTACTTTCACCCTGGACCCGGTCGTCGACCCTTCCCTGCGTGATGGAATCCTCGGGCTGTGGGCCGACGTCTCGAACGCGGGCGGCGCCGTGGGCTTCGTACCGCCGGTCACCTTCGACGACATCCGCCCCGCACTCGACAAGCACTTCGTCGGCGTCGCCGACGGGAGCTGCCGCCTGCTCGTCGGGCACGACGAGGACGGCTCGGTCGCCGCGACCGCCTTCCTCACCCGCAACGCCCACCGGCTCCAGCTCCACTGGCTGTGGGCGTACACGGTCATGGTCCATCCCCGTCACCAGGGCAAGGGCTACGGGCGCGAGCTGATGGCCGCGACGGAGGCCGCGGCCCGCTCCCTCGGGGGCGTCGACGCGATCCGCCTCACCTGCCGCGGCGGCCACGGCCTGGAGCACTTCTACGCGGCCTGCGGCTACAAGGAGGTCGGCCGCGTCCCCGGCGCCGTCCGGGTGGCCCCGGGCGACGACCGCGACGACATCACGATGCTGCTGCCGCTGTACTGACCCGGCACCCCGGAGGGCCGCGGCGCGGTCCGGGCGTGCTTCACTGGACGGGCACCAGCCGACGTACGACCACGACGAGAGAGAAGGGGTCACCGTGTCCCTCAAGCCGAGCGCAGCGATCCGATACACCGCGATGCGCCTGGGCATCTTCGTCGGATGCCTCGTCGTCGTCGCCGGCCTCGTCCGGCTCGGCTGGGTGCCCGCCGGCCTCGGCGACGCCAACGTGGCCTGGATCGTGCTGCTCGCCCTCGTCCTCTCCGCGCCGCTCTCCTTCGTCCTCCTGCGCAAGCAGCGCGACGAGATGTCCCAGCAGATCTCCGGGCGCGTCGCGGGTGCGAAGGAGAAGCTCGCCGCGAACCGCAGCCAGGAGGACGAGGTCGACGACGCGGCGCGCGTGCGCTCGTAACGGCACAGTTGGCTTCATCACACACCGAACCGCCCCAGCACCGGGTATACCGCCCGTAACGCTGGGGCGGTGGTGTTTTCCGGGTCGGCGCAAGAGGGCCTCGTGCGCCGTTGTCTCAAAGGGCCCCTTTGAGATTCCCAAAGGAGAAGTGTTAGCGTGTTGAACATGTTGACCACAGCCGCGCACCCGATGACCACGAGCGTCCCGCTCGTGATGCGCCTGCACGTCGACCTCTGCCGCCGCGCGTCCGCGGCCTGTTGCTGTTGAGCTGAATCGATACAGCAGCGGTCCCGGCCGGCTCCTTCCGGCTGCTGCCGCACCGCATCACCACCGCAGCACTTCCCCCCTGTCTTTGTGCGCCACCTCCGGAGAGTGTCCGTGTCCGCGACCCCCCAGGCCCCTGCCAAGGCCTCGTTCAAGTTCCCCTTCTGGGCCCAGATCGTCGCCGGTCTCGCCCTCGGTGTCCTCTTCGGCTGGATAGCCCGCAGCCAGGACATCAGCTGGCTCGCCACCACCCTGGAGAAGACCGGCGACATCTTCGTCCAGCTGCTGAAGCTGGCCATCGCCCCGCTCGTCTTCTTCGCGATCCTGGTGTCGATCACCAACCTGCGGAAGGTGAACAACGCCGCGCGGCTCGCCACCCGCACGCTGCTCTGGTTCATGATCACCTCGCTGATCGCGGTCGGCATCGGCCTCGCGATCGGCCTGCTGACCGACCCGGGTTCGGGCACCGGCCTCACCGCGGCCGACGGCAAGGAGCCCAAGAAGACCGGCTCCTGGATCGACTTCCTGACCGGGATCGTGCCGACGGACATCGTCACGCCGTTCACCGACCTGAAGGTCCTTCAGATCGTCTTCCTGGCCGTCGTCGCCGGTATCGCCGCGCTCCAGCTGGGCAGCAAGGCCAAGCCCGTCCTGGACCTCGCCGAGTCCGCCCTGGAACTGCTCCAGAAGGCCCTGTGGTGGGTCATCCGCCTCGCCCCGATCGGCACCATCGGCCTCATCGGCACCGCGATCGCCACGTACGGCTGGGACCTGATCGGCAAGTACGCGACCTTCACCGCCGACATCTACATCGGCTGCGCCCTCGTGATGTTCGGCGTCTACCCGCTGCTGCTCGCCACGGTCGCCAAGGTCAACCCGATCCAGTTCTTCAAGGGCGCCTGGCCCGCGATCCAGCTGGCCTTCGTCTCCCGCTCCTCGGTCGGCACCATGCCGGTCACCCAGAAGGTCACCGAACGCCTCGGCGTCCCGAAGGAGTACGCCTCCTTCGCCGTCCCGTTCGGCGCCACGACCAAGATGGACGGCTGCGCCGCGATCTACCCGGCGCTCGCCGCGATCTTCATCGCGCAGATCTTCGACGTGCAGCTGGGCATCAAGGAGTACCTGCTCATCGTCTTCGTCTCGGTCATCGGCTCGGCCGCCACGGCCGGTCTGACGGGCGCGACGGTCATGCTGACGCTGACCCTCTCCACGCTGGGCCTGCCGCTCGCGGGCGTCGGCCTGCTGATGGCGATCGACCCGATCCTGGACATGATCCGCACCGCCACGAACGTGGCCGGCCAGGCCCTGGTCCCGGTCATCGTCTCGGCCCGCGAGGGGATCCTGGACAAGGAGGCCTACGCCTCCGCCTCGGCCTCCCCGCTGGACGAGGAGCCCGCCTCCGCCCCGGCCCAGGTCGCCGTCGCGGCCTGATCCCCGCTCTCGCCGCAGCCCCCGCCCCCGTCCGGGCGGGGGCTGCGGCGTGTCCGCACCCAGGTGCCCGGGCCCGGGCCCGGACCCCGGACCCGAGCCCGGTTCCGGACCGTCAGACGGTCCGGGCGCGGAAGTACGCGACCGTCGCGAGCAGGACCGGCACGGCGAACCACCACCGGCCCATCGTCCGCCGGAACACGGGGGTGATGGTGATCAGCAGCCCGAGCAGACACAGCACGACGGAGCAGTCGCCCATGAACCGCGCGTCGTCGCGGACCTGGTCGTACGGCGACTCGGGCCGCAGGGCCAGGGCGACGTAACACGCGAACGCGGCGGGCACGTAGAGCAGCACGAGCGGGACGCCCAGCACCCACTGCAGACAGCCCCGGTCCTCGGGCAGGTCGATGTTCTCGCGGGGGAGCCTCATGACAGCGTCACCATCCGGATCCAGGCGATCGCCCCGAGGACGACCGGCGGGGCGAGCCACCACGGGCCCAGCATCCGGCGGACGGGCGGGACGAGGGTGAGGAGGAAGCCGGTCAGGCTGAGGCCGAGGGCGAGGAGACAGACCGCCGTCGTCCCCGCGTACCCCTGGTCGTCCCACTCGGCCGCCGGCCCGTAGCGCACCGCCGAGTAGACGAAGAAGGCGTCGAGCAGGTTGACGAGGGCGAGCGGGACCCCGACGACCCACCTGAGCCGGCCCTGGTCCTCGGGCAGGTCGACGCCCGCGCGCGGGTGCGTCATCGCATCGCTTCCTTCACCTGGCCGAGTCCGTCGGTGAAATCATCGCCGTAGTTCTGGGCCTTCTGCGACTCCCAGTACGGGCCGCCGTTGTAGCGGGCGGCGATCTCGCGCATCTGGGCCTCGGTCAACTGGTCGGCCGGTACGTCCGCGTACGCGGTCTCCGCCTTGATCTGGGCCAGGTGGCCGGCGGCGATGAACGCGTTCTGCCGGTGGTCCTGGAGGGACTCCTCCACCAGGGCGCGCTGGGCCTCCGTGAGGTGCGCGGGGTCGTAGCCGAGGACCTCGGCACCGCGCCGCAGCTGGATGGCGATCGGCCCGAAGGAGGTCTGGTCGGGCACGCCGCCGAGCCGGTGGGGGAGGTGCTCGGGCGTGATCGGGCTCAGCGGGAAGGCGGCCGCGTGCCGCAGGTGGTCGGTGATGTCGTCGGCGTAGCCGGGCTGCCCGGAGATCTCGTTCCAGGCGATGCCCGCGACCAGCGCCTCGGGCAGTCCCGCGTGCTCGGCGGCGGCCCGCAGGACCTCCTTGTTGCGGGAGATCCACCGGGCCTTCTCCGCGTCGCTCTCCGGCGGGTTCCAGTACATGTCCTCGCCCTGCGGCAGCCCGGCGATGCGCGTGCGGATGTCCTTGAGCTCCGGCGACATGTACGTGTCCCCGACCGTCCCGTGCACCTCCCGCTTCGGGCCGCTGCCCGGCAGGTGCGTCAGCGGGCTGGTGCGCGCCCCCTCGCCCTCCCGGCGCAGGTCCGCCATGGCGGCGTACAGGTCGGGCCGTTCGCCGCCGCGGATCCGCAGCTCGGGCATCAGCTCGTACGCCTGCTCCATCGCGTGGACGCAAGCCCCGCGCGCCTCCTGCTCGACCGTCCGGGCCAGATGGAAGCTGCCGCCCGCGTCGTCGTGGAGCCGGTTCGCCTCGTCGCGGATGTCGTCCACGTCCAGGGTGACCTCGGCCAGGAAGTCGAAGACGCCGGTCGTGGCGCGCATGTCCTCCCACTGGCGCATCGGTTCCGCCTCCTGCGCGACCTTGGTGATCGCGACGCCCTTGGTGGCGATCAGCGCGGCGAGCGCCCGCTCCGACCGCGTGCCGTTGCCGTAGTGGGACTTGGCGGTGGTGAGGGCCAGGGCGTAGGCGTGCAGGGCGCTCGCGGCCTTGTCGAAGGCCTCGGCCATGTGCGTCACCAGCTCCCGGGCGTCGGTGAGGCGCGAGCGGTACGTCTCGCTCCCCTCGCTGTGCCACTGGGTGCGCCGCTCCGCCCGCAGGGCGGGTTCCTCGACCTGTACGAGGAGCTCGCGCAGCCGGCGGAACTCGTCGGCGTTGCGCTCGACGAGCGCGGGGTTGCACTCGGCGAGGAAGCGGACGTCCGCGTGGTGGCTCAGGCCGCTGCTCAACGGTCCTTGTCCTCCGGCTTCACGTACACGCCCGTGTCGACGACCATGCGGAGGAACGAGGCGGCGGTGTCGTCGTCGACCCGGGCGAAGCCGGTCCCGGCGGTCTTCAGGCGGGTGGCCAGGCCGGCGAACAGGGCCACCGTGTCCTTGAACTGGTCGTCGGCGAACCGCGCGAAGCGCAGGGCCTGCGCCGCGACATCGGGGTGAGCGCGGGGTGCGCGGGCCATCGTGCTCGCGTCACCGTCGGGACGGCCCTCGTGCAGGAGCGCGGCGATCTCGATCAGCAGGTTCGCGTTCCCGTTGATGGACGGGGCCCCGGCCACCAGGCTCCCGGCGGGCGCCGGCTGATGGACGCGCAGGGGAACGGGCTGCTCCCCGGCCTGCTGCCCGGCCTGCGCGGCGGCCTTGCACTCGGCCCACTCCGCGTCGAACGTCATGACTTCCCCCCGCTGTGGTGGTCATGCGCATGTTAAGTCGCACCACCTCCCTCGCGCCCCCACCGCCCCTCACCCCCCAAAGCCCCCAACCCCTCGCCCCCTGCCGGCCGGGCCAGTGCGCCGGTGGGGTGGTGGCCGGGTCGTGGGGGGCCGCGACGCGGTGGGGGCCGACGTCAAAGGACCAAAGAACCGGGGGGAAGAACCAACCAACCCCAGCAAACCCGGACCGTGTCGCTCGGATGGGTGAAACGTGCCAACTGGGCTGGATTTGGGGATGGTTGGCGGACATATGCTCGCCCCGACCACCACGGAAATGAGACGGCCCCCGACGGGACTGGCATCCCGGCCGAGGGCCTGACCAACAAGGAAGCACGACCTTCCCAATGGCTCTTCAGAACCTTAGCGCCCCGACGCGCGCAGCGGCCCGTGTTCGACCCGGGACCCCCCGATCCGGTGTCATTCACGTCAACACGCCGCACCGAAGTCACTTCACCGTGGTGGGCAACCACCTCCTCCAGCACGCCGATCTGTCGGCGACGGCGATCGGGGTCGCCGCCTACATCCAGTCGCTGCCCGACGGGGCCCCCGTCGGGATCGAGGCGCTCACGGACCGGTTCCGCGAGGGGGAGGTACGGATCGCCTCCGCCCTGCGGGAGTTGGAGCGGCACGGCTACCTGGAGCGCGAGCCGGCGCCGGTTCGGGCGCGGGCGTTGGACGCTCTGCCCGTGCCGCGGGCGTTGCACCACGGTGCGGCCGATCTGCTCGCCGGGCTGCGGCGCCACGATCCCCGGCTCCTGCTGGCCGAACGCGACGTACGGCGGCTCGTGCCGGGGGTGTCGGCCTGGCTGGAGCGCGGGGCCGACCCCGAGGCGGTCGCACGGGTGCTGTCCGGCGGCCTGCCCGAGCGCATGCGCGACCCGGCGTCCGTCCTCGCGTACCGGCTCGGCGCGCTGATCCCGCCGCACCTGCCGCCCGCCCCGGTGGTCCGGCGGCCCATACGGCCGGATCCCCTCCAGAACTGCGACAACTGCGATCGCGCCTTCCGGGTCCCGGCCCCGGGCCGTTGCCGCGGCTGTCCGCCGGCCGCCGCGTAGGGCTCAGGGGGAGGTGACGGCCTGTTCCAGGAGGGCGTGCAGGACGCGCTGGTCCTGGGGGGTGAGGCCGGACAGGGGGGAGTCCACGGCGAGGAGGGCGAGGAGGCGTTCGCGCAGCGCGGTGCCCTCGGCGGTGAGGACGAGGTGCTTGGCGCGGCGGTCGGTGGGGTGCGGATGGCGCTCCACCAGGCTCTGCTTCTCCAGCTTGTCGATGACGAAGGTCGTGTTGGAGGGCTCGCAGCTCATGCGTTCGGCGAGCTCCCGCATGGTCATCGGCCCGCTCATCTCCCGCAGCGCGGTCGCCTGCGGCGCGGTGAGGCCGAGGGTGGCGGCGCGCTCCCGTACGTGCTCGGCGATCCGCTGGGCCAGTCCGTTCACCAGGCCGCACAGCTGGCGCTCGGCGATGACCTGCTGCTCGGGGGACGTCGTCATGCCATCACCCTAGCAAGTCCGTCAAGGCTGAATATTTCCAGCTTGAATGATTCGAGCTTGATGCTTATGGTGACGTCGTCGCCGCGGGGAACGGACCCCGCGGCGGCCTGATGACGACTCACGGAAGAGGGCCCATGGCCGAGTTGACGGTGGACCACGACCAGGACGTAAGGCTGCGCCGGCCGGCGGGCATCCGCTCGATACGGCTCGGCGACACGAAGGTGTCGTACGTCCCGGACGGCGATGTGCGGCTCCGGCCGCTGAGCGTGCTCCCCGGCACCACCGACGAGGTGTGGGCCGCGCACCCGGAGTACCTGGACGCCACGGGCCACCTCGTCGGCAGCGTCGGCGCGCTGCTCGTGGAGCACGGCGACCGCGCGCTGTTGATCGACGCGGGCTTCGGCCCGCAGGCGCACGAGGCTCCGGACGGCCCCATCAGCGCGATCCACGGAGGCGCGCTCGCCGACGGCCTGGCCGAACTCGGCCGCCGCCCCGAGGGCATCGAGGCGGTGGCGTTCACCCACCTCCACGCCGACCACCTCGGCTGGGCCTGCCACCCCGCCCCCGGCGGCGACCAGCCGGTCTTCGCCCACGCCGACTACCTGATCTCCGAGCCGGAATGGGAGCGGCGCGACCTCCTGGAAGCCCAGGGCATGGGTGAGCAGGTCGCGGCCCTCGCGCCGCGGGTGCGTACCGTCACGGACGGGCAGGAGATCTTCCCCGGCGTGCACGTGCGGATCACCCCCGGCCACACCGTCGGGCACGCCGAGTACGTCATCACCGGCGGCGGACGGCGCCTGATCGCCTTCGGCGACGCCGTGCACTCCCCGATCCAGATCGACCACCCCGACTGGTCCTCGGCCTTCGACCACGACCGGGCCCGGACCGCCGACCACCGCCACCGCCTCGTCGCCGAGCTGGCGGAGCCCGACACGATCGGCTTCGGCGTCCACTTCGCCGACGTCGTCTTCGGGCGCGTCCAGCGGGACGGGGAGGGCCCGGCCTGGCGCCCCCTGGACGCCTGACCACTGGAGCGGTGATCTGCATGGTGCTATCGTCATTAGCACCATGTTGCTGAAGCTGAACATCGCGGACGACCGGCCACTGCACGAGCAGGTGGCCGGGGCCGTGCGGCGGGCCGTCGCCGAGGGGGAATGCGCCCCCGGGGACCGGCTGCCGCCCGCGCGGGATCTCGCGCAGGCGCTCGGAGTGAACGCGAACACCGTCCTGCGCGGGCTGCGCGCCCTGCGCGACGAAGGGGTGCTGGAGTTCCGGCGGGGGCGCGGGGTGACCGTGGCCGTCGGGGCCGACACGCGCTCCGCGCTGCTGGAGCGCGTACGCGAGCTGGTGGCCGACGGGGCGCGCCTGGGCTACGGCAAGGAGGATCTCGTCGAAATGATCAAGGGGGCGCCGTGAACGGGGAAAGCAGGGGCAGGGGCGGGGGCGGGGCGTTAGGACCGGCCGGCTGGGTGGCCGGGGTCGGGGCGGTGCTGGTGGCGCTGCCCCTGGCGGCGAGCGCACGGCTGCCGGACCGGATGGCCACCCACTGGGGCGGTGGTGTCGGTGGCTCCGGCGCGCCCGACGGCTCGATGTCGTTCGGGGCCTCGCTGGCCTTCCCGCCGGCGCTCTGGGCCGTACTGGTCCTGGGGGTCGCCGTGTTCGCCGCGGCCCGCGCCCGGGCCGCGACCGTACTGCTGCCCGGCGGTGTGTTCCTGGCCGGTGCGCAGGCCTCGATCGTACGGGCCAACCTGGACCACGAGGACTGGCGGCAGGCCGATCCGCTGGACGGCCGGGTGGTGGCGGCGGTGCTCGTCGCGGCGGTCCTGGCGGGCTTTGCCGGAGCGATGATCAACCGTCAGCAGCCGGTGGCGGCCGTGAAGCCGGCCGCCGGTGCCCCCGTCATGGACATCCCCGCAGGCGAGCGGCTCGTATGGCTCGCGCGGACGTCGAACCGGTGGCTCCTGCTGACCGCCGCCGCCCTCGGGGCCGCAGCGGCCGTCGCCGCGATCGCCGGGGTGGGCGGGCTGCTCGGGCCGGCGTGGCAGCTCGTCGTGCCGTTGGGCGTCGCCTCCCTCGCGCTCCTCGCCTTCTCCTCCGTACGGGCACGGGTCACCGGGCAGGGCCTGGAGGTCGGCTTCGGGCCGCTCGGATGGCCCGTACGGCGCTGGGCCGCCGCGGACATCGAGTCGGCCCGCGCCGAGCACCGGACGCCCGCCCAGGTCGGCGGCTGGGGCTACCGGCTCAGCGGGCTCGGCACGACGGTGATGCTGCGCGCCGGGGAATGCCTGGTCGTCCGCGCCCGCGGCAAGGACTTCGCGGTGAGCGTCGACGACGCCGCCCGGGGCGCGGCCCTGCTCAACTCCGTCATGGCCGGCACCCGCTCGACGCCCTAGGGGGCGCCGACGTCCCACGAGGCGTTGACGTCCTGGCTGACGTCCTACGAGGCGCTGCGGACCGTGCCGGCGGCCGCGCGGTGGTGGCTCGGGCGGGTGCCGTACACCCGCTGGAAGGCCACGCTCAGGCCGAAGGCGCTGCGGTAGCCGACCTGCCGGGCGATCGACTCCACCGTGGCCTCGGTGCGCACCAGCAGGTCGGCCGCCAGCGCCAGCCGCCAGCCCGTCAGATAGGCCATGGGCGGCTGGCCGACCAGGTCGCCGAAGCGGCGGGCGAACGTCGCTCGCGATACGCCGGCCTCCCCGGCGAGCTCCGCCACGGTCCACGGCCGCGCGGGCCGGTCGTGGATCACGCGCAGCGCCGGGCCCGCCACGGGGTCGCCGAGCGCCCGGTACCACCCCGGCGGGTCGGACTCCGGGCAGGTGAACCACTCCCGCAGCGTGGACAGCAGCAACAGGTCCAACAGCCGGTCCAGGACCGCCTGCTGGCCGGGGTCGTCCCGGCTGATCTCCAGGGCGGTGAGGTCCAGGATCGGGCCGGGCTCGCCGCCGTAGCGGACCACGAGCACCCGGGGGAGTGCGCTCAGCAGCCGCTCCGAAACCCGGCCGCCGACGTGGTAGCTGCCGGTCAGCAGCACGTTGGGGGCGTCGGCGGCCAGGCTGTTCCCGCAGGTGCGCACCCCCAGGACCAGTTCCTCGCCGATCTCCGCGCCGTCGGCCGTCGTGCAGTGGTCGGGGCCGTGCACCACGTACAGCGGAGGGGCCGCCGGGCCGTCGTGGGCGGTGTCGGCGATGGTGAACGGCCGGCCGCCGACGACGATGGCCACGTCGCCGCGGTCGAGCGCGACGGGCTCGTCGTCGCCGCCGGGCAGGATCCGCCCCGAGCCGCGCAGCATCGTGACCAGGGTGAGGGGGGTGCGGTCCGCGAACCGGATCGACCACGGCGGGGCCAGGATGGCCCGGCTGAACAGGGCCCCGTCGGACCGCACTTCGTACAGCAGACTCGCCAACGCATCCATGCGAAACGAGCCTAGACGCTCAGACATCGATCTGAGCGGGAAGGCCATTCCACGCCTCATCGGCTGCGACTTGACTGGCCGCATGACGACGAAACCGATTCTGGTCCTCGGCAGCACAGGCAAGACGGGACGCCGCGTGCTCTCCCGTCTCCGACAGCACGGACACGAGGTCCGGGCGGCCTCCCGGAAGGGGCCGACCCGCTTCGACTGGAACGACCAGAACACCTGGGAGCCGGCGCTGGAGGGAGCCGGCGCCGCCTATCTGGTCGACTCGCAGCAGAGCGACGCCGCGGCGTCGGTGCGCTCCTTCGCCGAGCTGGCCGTGGCCACCGGTGTGGAGCGGCTGGTGCTGCTCTCGGCCCGCGACTGGGAGGTCCCGGACGGCGAGGAGAAGCTTCCCGCCGAGCGCGCGGTACGGGAGTCCGGCGCGCAGTGGACGATCCTGAAGCCGACCTGGTTCGCCCAGAACTTCAGCGAGGACCCCTTCTACCGGGGACAGTTGCTCGACGGTGAGTTCGTGATGTCGACCGGGGACGGC
This sequence comes from Streptomyces sp. NPDC048424, assembly GCF_040651555.1. Lineage (NCBI taxonomy): Bacteria > Bacillati > Actinomycetota > Actinomycetes > Kitasatosporales > Streptomycetaceae > Streptomyces > Streptomyces sp. NPDC048424. Next base: position 57,500 of record NZ_JBEZKE010000002.1, read on the forward strand.
GTCGAGCCGTTCGTCGACGCCGAGGACATCGCCGACGTGGCCGTGGCCGCCCTCACCGAGGACGGGCACGGCGGGCAGGCGTACGAGCTGACCGGACCGCGGCTGCTGGGTCTCGGCGAGGTGGTCGGCGAGATCGCCCGCGCCACCGGCCGCGACATCGCCTACCGGCCCGTCTCGGCGGAGGAGTACGCGGCCCACGCCCTGGGCAAGGGCCTGCCCGAGGACTACGTCGCCCTGCTGAACCTGCTCAACGGCTGGATCGAGGAGCGCCGCTTCGCCACCCTCGCCGACGGCGTTCAGCGCGCCCTCGGCCGCGAGCCCCGCGACTTCGCCGACTACGTCCGCCGCACCGCCGCCACCGGGGTCTGGCACTGACCGGCCGGGGGGTGCGGCGCTGATCTCCACGGGTGCGGCACAGATCGGTGTCAGTGGCACAGATCGGTGTCAGCGGGGTGGAGCGTCCGTGAAGAAGGGCTCCGGGGGCTGGTCGGACCGGGTTACCGCTACGTAAATTACCCGCGGTAACGCTCGTGCCGAGCCAAGGAGAGTGCGCCATGGGAGCCGAGCTGAAGCCCGTCAGCCCCGCCAGTCCTGCCAGCCCCACCAGTCCCACCCACTCCGTCGAACCCGTCAAGACCGTGATCGACGGCGTGGTGCGCGAGGTACGAGTGCCCGCGCTCGTGGGACCGCCGCAGCAGGGATCCCTCGGGGACATCCCCTTCGACAACGCCCACCAGGCTCCCCGCGAAGCGGTCCTCGCCCGCAAGGAGCGGGACGGGTCCTGGCGCGACGTCTCGGCCGCCGAGTTCGCGGCCGAGGTGCTCGCCGTCGCCAAGGGCCTGATCGCCGAAGGGCTGCGCGAGGGCGACCGGCTGGCGATCATGGCCCGCACGACCTACGAGTGGACCCTGCTCGACTTCGCCGGATGGGCCGCCGGGCTGGTCACCGTACCGATCTACCCCACCTCCTCCGCCCTCCAGGCACGCTGGATCATCCAGGACTCCGGAGCCGTGGCCTGCGCCGTCGAGGACACGGCGCAGGCCCGGCTCATCAGCAACGAGCGGGCCCACCTGCCCTGGCTGGCGCACCTGTGGGAATTCGACACCGGCGCCGTGGCCCGGCTGATCAAGGCCGGGGAACGCATCCCCGACGCGGTGGTGCACAACCGCCGGGCCGCCCGTACGCCGGACAGCGTCGCCACCCTCATCTACACCTCCGGCACCACCGGGCAGCCCAAGGGATGCGTGATCACCCACGCCAACTTCTTCGCCCAGGTGGACAACGCGGTCGAGCTGCTGCACCCCGTCTTCAAGTCCGTCAGCAAGGACCCGGCCTCCACCCTCCTCTTCCTCCCGCTCAGTCACGTCTTCGGACGCATGGTGGCGGTCGGCTGCCTGCGGGCCCGCGTCAAGCTCGGACACGCACCCAGCATCAGCACCGAGGACCTCCTCGCCGACCTGGCCGGCTTCCGGCCGACCTTCCTCCTGGCCATCCCGTACGTACTGGAGAAGGTCTACAACACCGCCCGGGCCACCGCCGAGAGCATGGGCCGGGCCTCCTCCTTCGACCGCGCCGCCCGCATCGCGCAGCGCCTCGGCGAGCTGGCGAAGGGCAAGGCCCCCGGGCTCGTGCTGCGCGCCGGCCGCACCCTGTACGACCCGCTCGTCTACCGGCGGATCCGGTCCGCCCTCGGCGGCCGCGTCCGCTACATCCTGAGCGGCGGCTCCCCCCTGGGCCGGCGGCTCGCCGCCTTCTACACCGGCGCCGGCATCGAGGTCTTCGAGGGCTACGGACTGACGGAGACCACCGGCGCGAGCACCGTGACCCCGCCGCAGCACCCCCGGCTCGGCACGGTGGGCTGGCCGCTTCCGGGCACGGCCGTACACATCGCGGAGGACGGCGAGGTCCTGCTGGCCGGCGGCCACGTCTTCGCCGGCTACTGGAACAGCGGGCACGCCCTCCCGTACGGGAGCTGGCTGGCCACCGGCGACATCGGGGAGCTCGACGCCGACGGGTACCTCACCATCACCGGCCGCAAGAAGGACCTGATCATCACCTCCGGCGGCAAGAACGTGGCCCCCGCACCCCTGGAGGACTGGCTGCGCGCCCACCCGCTGGTCGGCCAGTGCATGGTGGTCGGCGACAACCGGCCGTACATCACCGCGCTGATCACCCTGGAGCCCGACGGGCTCCAGCACTGGCGCCAGATGCACAAGAAGCAGGGCGTGCCGATGCGCGAGCTGGTGCGGGACGAGGCCCTGCTGGCGGACCTCCAGCGGGCGGTCGACGAGGCGAACCGGCTGGTGTCGCGGGCCGAGTCGATCCGCCGGTTCGCCGTCCTGCCCCGTGAATTCACCGAGGCGCGCGGCCACCTGACCCCGTCGATGAAACTCAAGCGGGGCGCGGTCGCCCGCGACTACGCGGACCGGATCGAGGAGCTGTACCGGGGGCCGCGGACCGTCTAGCGACGGGCCGGGCGGGCGCGGGCCGGGTGGGCCGAGCGGGTGCGGGCCGGGCGCGGGACGGATGGGCCGGGCGGGCCGCGGGTGCGGACCGGGGACCCGGCCGCCCCGCTGCCGCTCGGGACGGGCCGGATCAGCAGTTGGCGTGGGTCGGGCGGCCGGCGAAGCGGTCCGCCAGCCAGTTCCCGGCCGCCAGCGAGTGCGTGATCACGCCGCTGACGTGCTCACCGACCCAGACGGTGTCGAATTCGAGGTTCGCGCCCCGGCCGCACCAGTCGGAGCGCAGCCGGCGGCCCACCCCGTACGGGATCAGCTCGTCGCCCAGCGCGTGGTACTGGTACACGGGCGCTGCCGGGGCCGTCCGCCCGAGCCGGCTCTGGTCCAGCCGGGCCCGCCAGTCCGGCTGGGCGAGCGGGTCGCGCGTGGTCAGGTCGGAGATCCGCTTGAAGGAACCGGCGATCGCGTCGATCGCCACGCAGTTCTCCTTCATCCCGGCGACCAGCAGCCGGCCCGCCGGGTTGAGGTAGGAGTCCAGCTTCAGCTCCGGGAAGGCCGCGTCCTGTCCGGCGGCCGCCATGAAGATGAGCCCGGAGCCGTAGGAGCCGTTGTTGAAGCCGGCCACCTCCAGCAGGTCGGCGGGGACACCGCCGGTGGCCGTGCCCTTCACCTGGAGCTCGGGGGCGTACGAGCCCTGCAGCTCGGCGGCCCAGCTGCTCGCCTGCCCGCCCTGGGAGTAGCCCATGATGCCGACCGGGCCGGTCGGTGACAGGCCCGTCCCGGGCAGCCGCTGGGCGGCGCGGGCCGCGTCGAGGACGGCGTGCCCGGCGGAGGGGCCGACCGTGTAGGTGTGGACGCCCGGCGTGCCGAGGCCCTCGTAGTCGGTGACGACCACCGCCCAGCCGCGGAGGGTGAGCTGCTGGATGAGGTTGGCCTCCATGGCGGTGCCGTGGGGGAGGTTCTCGCTCGGCGCGCAGGAGTCGCCGAGGCCGACCGTGCCCACGGCGTACGTGATCAGGGGGCGCGGGCCGGTCCGGCCGTCCTGCGGGACGATGACGGTGCCGGAGACGACGTTCGGGATGCCGTCGGCGGTGGTCGAGCGGTAGTGGATCTTCCAGGCCCTGGTGTTGGTGGGCTGGCCGGGCAGCGGGTGGAAGGCGGACGGGGCGCTGCCGACGACGTCGCCGGGGGCGCCGCCCGCCGGGCCGCCAGGGGAGGACGCGGTGGCCGCGGAGGCGGTGGCGCCGGCGGTGGGGACCGCGGCCGGGACCGCCGAGACGGCCAGAGCGGCGGCCACGGCGGCGAGGGCGGTGCTGCGCAAACGCATGGGGGGCTCCCAGGGGCTCGTTCCGGGCGGGGATCGGTGAGCCGAAGGTAGTGACCGACCGGTAGGGAGGTCGCTGACCGTGCAGCTCAGCTTTCCTGGCCCGAAAACGCACCCGCCGGGGCCCCGGGGCGCCGGATCAGGCGGCGCGGGTCCTGCCGCTGCCGTTCTCCGTCCCCTCGCCGGACTCGGGCCTCATGGGGATGAGGGTGCCGGTGGAGGGGGCCGTGCGGGCGGAGCCGATGGCGCTCGGAGCCACGCGTATCGCACCCACGGCGATGGCGGCCTTGAGGAGGGCGAGGCGGTGGATGCTGGTCATGGCGGTCTCCTTCACGCGAGGGGGAGCGGGGCCCGGTAGGCCGGGATGCGGAGGCCGAGCCTCGTGTCTCCATTGGGCCCCGACGGCAGCGACCCGTCACGCCACTCGATCTCGGGACTTGACAGCGCGCCGGCGCCGGCGCCGGGGCTGGTACCGGGGCCGGGCGAAAAAAGCCTCACGACCCGCCTTCCCAACGTTTGCTAACGTCAATGTCGATCAGTTCTTGACGACGTGCTCGGGGGAGAGTCATCGTGAACGCTGGGCCAGACATGGGGAGTTCGACCAGGGCGGGCGGTCCCTCGGCAGATCTCACTGTCGACGGCGGCAAACTCAAAACGCTTGCCGCCGATCTCGACACGATGCAGGAAGTGCTCAAGAAGCAGCTCCTGCGGATGGACGAGATCGTCGACCGCATCGAAGCGCGATGGCGCGGGCCGGCCTCGGAGGTGTACCGGGCCAGGCACCGTGCGGCGGCGGAGGACGCCGTGCACATCAGGGAGACCATGAAGCTGCTGGCCAAGGCGGTCCGCCTCAGTAAGGACGGATTCACCGCGCAGGAGCTCGAAACGCTGGACGCGTTCCGGCGCGTCCAGTCCTCCGTGGACGTCCAGGCGGAGACCGATGCCCTGTCCACCCCGAACACGGCGCCCGCGGCGCCGCCCGCACCGCGCAGCCGCATCGCCGACCTGTGACCGGATCGAACGAGGGGGATTCATGCCGTCCGGCGACGACCACATAACAGCGGACTTCGCGACGCTCCAGGGCATGGCCGGGGATCTGGAGGAGATCCTCAAGACGCTCAACGAGCAGCTGGAACTGCTCTACGGGCGCGTCGAGAAGGTCGTCCTGACCTGGGAGGGCGAGGCCCGCCAGACCTTCGTCGACCAGCTCGACAAATGGGACCGGTCCGCACAGGACCTCGAGGCCACCCAGGCCTGGCTGCACGACATCGTCGTGAACGGCCACGTCACCTACGCCGCCGCGCACCGGGCCGTGCTGCGCGGCTGGGGGGCCGCCTGATGGCCGGACCGCCCCCGCCCTCCCCGGCGGCGAACGGTGGATTCGACGTCCAGCCGGTACACGTCCACCATGCGGCCGACCTGGTGAAGGAGGCTCAGTTCGCCCACGCCGAGCGGGCGTTCGTCCTCGTGGACGTCCTGAACAAGTACAACCAGTCCGCCGGCGCCGGCCGGGGCGCGGACGCGTTCGCCGACGCCTACCAGGAAGTGACCGCGAAGTTCCTCGAAGCGTGGGGCCGCAGTGTGGTCAGCGCCGGCGGAGCCGCCGTCGGCCTGAACCACACCGCCAACAGCTACGTCCTGGCGGACTGGGAGGCGAGCGGCCGCAAGGGCGCGCAGCCGGCCCGGCGGCCGGAGCCGGTGGTCATCAACAAGCCTCCGCGCTACGGCCCCGTCAACCCCGTCAAATGGACGGGCACCGGCGAGGACGTCGACTCGTGGTGGATCTCCGGCGTCATCGGTGAGTTCCCCGACTTCCTCGCGGACGTCATCCGGCCCGCCATCGAGGACGGCCTCCGCCTCGGCAAGGTCCACGAGATCACCCCGGGCTTCAAGGACGACGATGTCCGGGACATGGCCAAGGCGTGGAAGAAGCTCGGTTCCGAGGCCGTGAAGGCCTCGGACGAATTCAACACCGCCATCGCCGGGATCACCGACCCGAAGGACAAGGGCGAGTGGCAGACCGCGATGCGGACCTTCGGCCAGACGATCTGGGGCACCACCGCGTGGGGCCGGCAGATGGACTCGCAGGGGAACCGGAGCCAGACGGGCCGCCAGTGGCGGACCACCAAGGACCAGCCGCCGTCCGGGCGGCGCCCCATCGTCGACGTCCTGAAGGAGACGGCGGAGAAGGTCGCCGAGATCCTGGAACACGTCTCCGACATCGCCGAGAAGACCAGGAAGTTCACCACCCAGGCCGGCATCAACGCGGCCAAGGCCACCGCCTCGGACCTCACCGACCTGAGCCTGATGAACCTGACCAGGCTCGCGGTCGGCATGGTCGTCGGCCGGATCGTGATCCTGTTCCGCAGCCACATGGACAAGTCGGGGTGTGACGCGGTCGTCGAGACCTACCACACGGAGTTCAGCGAGGCGGCGGTCAAGCTCAAGGCCCTCGTCCACGAGCTCGACTTCTCGATCAACAGCGCCCCGACCTACCAGGCGGAGATCGCCCGCGCCCACAGCTTCGGCGGCCGCGCGCTCAACGAGTTCAAGAAGGAACACAGCTGGCAGCTCGCCGGCGAGAGCCAGTTCCCGTACATGTACTCGCTGGACCTGGCGACGAACGAGGGGCTGAACGGCGCCCACACCATCGACAAGCACGTCGGCAAGACGGACGAGCAGCTCTACCAGCGGATCAAGGACGAGCAGCGCGCGAACGGAAAGTACGACATCGAAACCGCCTCGTCCTTCACGGATCTGGACTCGGCGCAGAAATACACTCAGTACAACATTCGGAAGAACACTCCGATGATCGAGGACTGGCTCAAGAACCCGCCGCCCTCGGAGAAGACCCTCGTCGTCGACGTCCCCTCGGTCCCGACCCAGGGCCCGCTCACCGCTCCCACGGTAACCGGACATACGGTGCAGGTGGTGGACGACAAGGTGACGCCCGCCAAGGACGCCCACGGTGTGACCACCCGTCTCAAGTACGACCCCGACCTCAACCCGCCGTTCGTCGTCTTCACGTCGGCACCCAAGTAGTTGGAGCGAATGATGGAAGCGACACGACTCGACGCGGAGACGTGGTCGGACGCGCTCAAGCTGTACGAGCGGCTCACCACGTTCGTCGGCGTCGCTCCGCGCGCGCACGACGAGTGGTGGCTCGACGTGGGGGCGGTCATGCGTCTGGAGACCCGGGACCCGCGGGGCTGGG